>CAYJDN010000013.1:1004-16586 GCA_964368925.1 uncultured Desulfovibrionaceae bacterium
ATTTATAATGGCTTGCGAATATTTTTCTAAACTATGTATTCTTGAACCTTTAACAAGAAATACAGCATGTTGAAGTGAAAGCCATTCTAAATTTTCAACAAAATTTTCAATATTTGTAAGAAGAGAAAAAGAATTTGTATAGGACGCATCAATAAGACCTTGTTTGAATTCTTCTTGATATGAACCTGTATAATAAATATTGTCTGCAATTTTAGCGGTTTGTATGCCTAAAGTATAATGTGCATTTGAAGCGATATCACCAAGTTCGCCCATAGAACCTATAATACATATTAATGGTTTGATTTTATTAGAATTATCATCTTTAGTATGCTCAAATGCCGCTTCTAGCATTCTTTGAAAAGAAAGAGGGTTTGCATTATAGCTATCATCAATAAGTGTAATAGAATCAATATGATGTATTTCAAATCTTTGCGCTGGTAGCTCAATTTTTTCAAATGCAGTAGCAATTTGTTCGTCCTTCATATTGCAAAAATGTGCAAGAAGTGAAAGAGCAAGCACATTTTCTGCGCCGTATTCTCCATAAAATGGAGCTTTTACTTGAGAAATCTTATTTTTATTTATAATTTCAAAAAGACCTAAATTTCCCTCTTTTTTGATGAATTGGGAGTAATAATCAGATTTTTTGTTGATAATTGAGTAAAAATGAACAGAATTATTATGCTTTTTTGCTTCTTGTTCAAGGTCTGGATAATCAATGCTTGCAATAGCAATTGAATTTTCGTCCTTTAAATAGCTGAAAAGTTTAGACTTATAATAAGCTGCGCCTTTTGGTAGACCTTCAGCATGCGCAAGCCCAGCGTTTAACACTAAGGCTAGGTCTGGGCGTAAAATATCAGCAATTTCGTCCATGTCATGTTCATGGCTTATTCCCGCTTCAAGCACCCAAAAATCTTCATCATTTTCAGTGTTTAATATAGAAAGCGAAAGCCCTATTTGTGTATTATAATTTTTGTGGTTTTTTGCTACTTTACCAGTTGAAGCTAGAATTTGAGCAAGACATTCTTTTACAGTGGTTTTGCCCGCAGAACCTGTAATGCCAATAACTTTTCCAGTAAAAGCCATACGTTTACTCTTGGCTAAAAGCATTAAAGATTTTTCTGTGTTTTCTACAAATAAAATTGGGCATTCCAAGTCGCTGAAAGCATTATTTTTATTATTTTCTGCTATAATGAGCGCAGCTTTTTTTGATACATTTCTTATAAAATCATGGCCATCATTATTTGCGCCAACAATGGCTATAAATACGTCATTTTCCTCGACTTCTCTGCTATCAGTCCATGAGTTCTTGAATTCAAAATCATCTTCTGTTTGCAAGGTTTGAGATGAAAGCGCAGAAGAAGAATTAAGCTTGTAAGCAAAATCTAATTGAGCCTTTATGGCATATTCAATGAGCGCAGAAAAATACATAATTATAAGCCTCTTACAATCTCTTGATCTGAAAATGGGAACTTTTCTTTGCCAATAATTTGATAATCTTCATGCCCTTTACCAGCAATTAACAGTACTGCTTTTTCTTTATTTTCATTTTTTTCTATATGCTCAAATCCAAAGATAATAGCCTCTTTTCTGTCGATAATGTTGTAATATTCTTTACTTTTATCTAATCCTTGTTCAACATCATCTAAAATTTGCATAGGGTCTTCAGTGCGTGGATTATCCGAAGTGGCAATGGCAATATCACTAAGACTTGAAACAGCTTGCGCCATAGGCATGCGCTTAGTTCTATCTCTATCACCGCCACAACCAAAAACCGTGATAAGTTTTTCAAAACCAGCTTGACGTAAGGCCTTTAATACATTTACTAAAGCGTCAGGAGTGTGCTCTTAATCTACAAAGGCGTGGATATTTTTAGAATTTTCAACTCTTTCCAATCTGCCACAGACGCCCTTAAAATTTTCAATACAACAAAAATCTTGCAAGCTATAGCCATGAGCTAAACCACAAGCTATAAGCGCTAACAAATTATAGGCATTATGCTCGCCAATCAATAAAGAATGTAGCGTATATTCTTGTTCTTTATAGGCCAATTTTAGCTTCAAACCTTCGGGGCTAGAACTGAGTAGTTCACCATATAAAATATTGTTATTTATTGTGTTATTTTTTAATGTATAGGCTATAGCATCTGGATATTGCTTTAGTAATCTTTGTCCATAGCTATCATCAGCATTGATAATTTGTATATCTGCTCGAGCAAATAATTTCGACTTAGCCTCAAAATATTCTTCCATTGATGAATGATAATCTAAATGATCTTGTGTAAGATTAGTAAAAATCGCAGTGTTAAAATCAAGACCTGCCACTCTTTCTTGTTCTAAAGCGTGCGAACTCACTTCCATAATTGCATAATCACATTGCGCATTGTTGGCTTTTTCAAAAAAGGAATGCAAGAAAACGCAATCTGGAGTTGTGAGAGGAGCTTCAACTTTGAAATTTGGATAAGAATATTCAACAGTTCCAAGCAAAGCACATTTTTTTTCTTTGGCATTGAAAAAATAATTGAGCAAGAAAGCAAGTGTGGTTTTTCCATTTGTTCCAGTGATGCCAATAAGTGGAAAAGTGTTACTATCACTAGCATATCTTGTTTTGGACATTTCGCCAAGCGCAAGGCGCACATTATCTACTTTTACCAAAAGAAGCTGTGCAATCGGAAAGATTGAAATAAATTTTTGTGCTATCGCTTCTTCACAAATTATATACTTTGCTTGATTCTTTGCCGCCATTTTCATATATTCAAGTTGCTGATTTAATTTATCTTCATCGCTTATATTCTTTGTAAGTATAGGCAAAGACACAAATAAAGCATTTGCAGTCACATTGCGTGAATCAAGAATAATATCATATTGATTTAATTTTATTTCTTCAAGCAGATCATTGAAGTTTGTATGTGAGTCAGTATAATTGATTTTCATAATATTACTCAATATTTTGCTTGTTTGTTGATGTATTATAAGAAATTTCTTGACTATTATTCGCTGTAGGAGCTTCTATTTTCATGTTTTCTTCTTCTGAAAGCCAAATAACAGTAGGAATTGAATTGCCTTGTGCGTCGACTAATGGGATAGGCGTTTTGGGTGCAGGATATTGATATAATACATTTATTCCTTGCCCTCTAATTTCAGGTTCAATTCCAAGTGGCATAAGAATTTCTAAGGCTCGTCTAAGATTGACTCCTATGAGGTTTGGAAATTCGGTAAGAGGTTTTGGAGGCGTAATTTGTACGCTTGAATAGCGAGTATTTGGATCTTCTTTTGCAATTTTAGTATTATCTTCAAAGACAACATCGGGTAAATATCCGCCGTAGGAAAGTACACGTGAAGCTACCTCTTTAAAAACTGGAGCCGCAATTGTACCGCCGTATTGCGAAGTTTTAGGTTCATCAAGCATGATAATTATCACATAACGAGGATCATCAGCGGGAATGATTCCAGTAAAGGAAGCAAAACGTCCATCGCCATAACCGCCTGAAAATTCTTTAGCTTTTTGCGCTGTACCCGTTTTACCAGCCACACGAACCCCTGTCACTCTCGCTCGGCGGCCTGTACCATCGCTTTCAACAACTTCTTCAAGCATAGACATTATTTCTTTTGTTGTGGAAGCTGAAAAAATACGCTCTTCATCTTTTAAATCTGTTTTTTCTTCAACTAATCTCAGTGGTTTAGATATGCCATTATTTGCAAGTGTCAAATAAGCTTGAGCCATCTGTAAACCTGTAACAGCCACACTTTGCCCAAATGAAGCACTCATAAGATCTACCTTGCTCCACTCCTTAGGATCACGCAAAATACCCTTACTTTCACCTACGCCAACATTGGTTCTTTCGCCAAAACCAAGCCTTGATAAATAGTCATAATATTTATCTTTTCCAAGCTCTAAACCAATTTTTGCTACACCAATATTACTAGAATAGCGAATGATTTTATTAACAGGCAAATCGCCATAACTTCTGCCATCATCGCCGATTACAATATTTTCTGTTTCCCATACGCCATTTTCATTGAAAAATATGCTCTCAGGGGTGATAATATCTTCTTCTAAAGCCGCCGCAACTGGAAAGGCCTTGAGCGTTGAACCAGGTTCTAAAGCATCGGAAGCTATGCGATTTCTGTAAATTTCAGGTGAAGACGAACGGAATGTATTAGGATTGAAAAAAGGATATTGCGCCCAAGCTAAAATGTCGCCACTCTCTACTTCTACAATCAGCACACCGCCCCATTTTGCTTGAACATTTTGTGCAGCTCTAGCTATGACATCTTCAGCAATAAACTGCATTTGCCCGTCAATTGTGAGATGCAAATCTTGCCCCTTTGGCACTCCTTCATTTTCCATATAATAACGACGACCTTCGCCATCACGATAGACAAGTCTTCTATGCGCTTCGCCAGTAAGTTCTTCATTGAATGAGCGTTCTATGCCCTCTAAACCATGATTATCTAAGCCAACAAAACCAAGTAATTGCCCTGCTAAATGCTGTTGTGGATAAATTCTATCGTATTCACGAGAAAGACTAATTCCCTGTAGCTTTGCATCTTGCACAGCTTTTGCTGTTGCATCATCAACCTTTCTTTGCACCCATACAAATGCTCTATCTCTAAGAAATAATTCACTTAATTTTTCTTCGTCGCCATCAATAATTACAGCCAATTCCTTAGCAATTGTTTGCGGATCTTCCATAGCTCTTGGATTCGCATAGATAGAGCGAGCTTGAATGCTTTGCGCAAGTACTTGACCGTTTCTGTCGTAAATTGTTCCACGTCTTGCTTCGACTAGTTCAGTGTATGTATGCTGATTAGTGGCTTCCATAGCGTAAGATGGGCCAAGTATAATTTGAATATAAAATGTACGTAACCACAAAAAGCCCCAAGCCATTAGAAATAGAAAGGCTG
Organism: uncultured Desulfovibrionaceae bacterium; assembly: GCA_964368925.1. Taxonomy (GTDB): domain Bacteria; phylum Desulfobacterota; class Desulfovibrionia; order Desulfovibrionales; family Desulfovibrionaceae; genus CAYJAZ01. Next base: position 5,909 of record CAYJDN010000013.1, read on the forward strand.
CATAATAAAAACGTTTGTTCTTACTTGAATAATTTAGATCAAGCCCTATTTTATCGAAGAGTCGGCCAATGCTGAATAAAGGTTTTTTATAATTGGTTTTTTTTGCGTTTTTTATATTTTTTTTCATGGCTTATACCTTACAGGTCAGCTAGTTTGTATTTTGTAGAATGAAATTATTTCCAGTTTTTTCTTCTTCGCTCTCAACATAGCTATAAGGATCTAATCGTCTGATTTGTCCTGTTTTTGCTATACCCATGCCTAATTCTTGAGCTTTTTTTTCAAGTGAATAGGGCGAGAGTAGTCTCGAATATTCAACTTCGAGTTTAGCTAAGAGTGAATTTTTTGTATCAAGTTCACGTTGTATATTGCGAATTTCATATAAAGTATTGTTATGTTCCATGTTTATGTAAATTGCAAAATGCCCAAGAACGCCCGTGAATAAGAGCGAGAGCAATATGGCTAAAAACCAGCCACCAGCAGGATTTTTTAATTCTTGTATGGAAAAAACTCTTTTCATATATAATTCCTTATATTGTTTAGAGTATATATTCGGCAATGCGTAATTTTGCGCTAGAAGCTCTTGAATTTGCACGCATTTCTTCTGTCGTTGGGATTATAGGTTTTTTGGTGATAAGCTTTACTTCCGCTTTGTGTTTACACACGCATACTGGCAAACTTTTTGAACAAAGACAGTCGGTTGCCCATGTTCTAAAGGTATGCTTTACTATGCGATCTTCAAGCGAATGGAAGGAAATAATGGCAATTCTTGCATTTGTGTTTAAATAAGGGAGCAATTTATTTAAAAATCCTTCAAGTTGTTGTAATTCTGCATTAACTTTCATACGAATAGCTTGAAAAGTACGAGTGGCAGGATGATTGCGAGCCGTATTTCTCCACTTAGCAGGGTAGGCATGCCAAACAATATCTGCCAATTCTTTTGTGGTTTTTATTGATTTAGTTTCACGATAATCTATGATATTTCTAGCAATTCTAGCTGCCTGGGGATCTTCTCCATATTCAGCTATAGTATTTCTTAAAGTATGAAAATCTGCCTTATTCACAAATTGCTCGGCACTTTCGTCATGCCCTGAAATATCCATACGCATATCAAGTGGAGCATCACTGTGGTAGGAAAAACCACGCTCCGCTACATCTAATTGCAGGGAGGAAACACCTAAATCAAGTAAAACGCCATCTAGTTTTTTCCAAGAAATCTCTTCCATAATATCATCAAAATCTGCATAAGGAGTATGCGCTATATGCACAGAATCTTTATACATTTCTAAATTTTTTGTAGCACGTTCAATAGCGTCTAAATCTCTATCTAAACCAAGTAAATGCGCTTTGCCATTCACCCTGTCTAAAAGTGCTTTGCTATGCCCAGCAAGTCCAAGCGTGCCATCAAGATAATAACAATTTTCTCGTATATTTAAAGCATCAAGACATTCATCTTTCAAAACAGAAATATGGCTTGCATTTTGTGCATTTACTGCATTATTTGAATGAGATGCATCATTAATTTCTGTTTGTATATTTTTAGGCATGAATTATCCTTATATGTAAAAGTTAGAACTTCTTTTGAAGATTTTTACATAAAGTCTAGAAACTGTCAAGAAAACCTTTCTTAAAAGCTCTATTTATCTTGCTTTTAGAGATATTTTAAAAATAGAAAAAATTTATAGCCACAAAATTTTCTTTGCACATTTTGCGTAAAAATTCTTGAGAATAGAATTATCTAAATACTTTTACCTTTATCTTCGTGAAGCAAAATAAAGCAACAAGAGGAGCAAGTATGAAGAAAATCATGCTAAAAGTAAGGTAACTACCGCCAATATCAGGATTATCAGAAAAATTAGGCAAACTATCAAAGACAATAGGGGCGGCAAATTGCCCTAAGAAAATAGTAATATTTACAATGCTAAGCCCTTTTAATGTAAGCGCTTTTGATAAATTATGCCTTTCTGCTTGCTTGTTTATCAATATGCCATTTGTAGACATGATTGAGCCCATAGAAAAAGCTATAAAAATCGCAGCCATAAAGGCGAGTGGAAGACCGTCTGCCGCATAAAGACAATAAAATCCAAGAGCTACGCTTAGGCAAATTAAGGCAAAGATGTATTTATCAATTAGAGCATGCAAACGCCTAATAATAAGAGCCGCACAAAATGAAGCAAGGCTATTTGTAGAAAGAACATAGGCTGCACTAGCGGCAGTTCCAATGCCTCTTTCTTGCAAAAGAATAGCTACGCCAGTATGATAAGAATAAATGACTATCATAAATAAAAACATGACGCAGGCTTGAAAGTAGATAATGGGCGGAAGCTTTACATTATTGCTTTTTGTGATTTTATCATCTTGTTTTACTTCATCTTTATAAATTTCTTCAGGGAAGAAGAAAAAAATGCAAATCATAATTGGAATGGCGACAGCATAAATTAAGAAAGTATATCGCCATGATAAGAGAGCTAGCCAGCCTGAAAAAAGTACAAAGCAAAAATTTCCTAAGCTAATGCTTGCTGATTGCCTCGCTGTAACTTTTGCAAGTTCTGCACCTCTAAAATAGTCGAGTGGAAGTGAGTTTCCAACTGGAATGAGCATGCCAAGCCCAATGCCAAGCAAAGCACGACAAAAAAGAACAGCGTAAATATTTGAAAATAGACCAGAAGCAGAGCCAGCAATTGCATAAATAGCTAATGCGACTAATAAAGTTTTTTTCTTTCCAAATTTCTTATACATGATAATTGAAAGATAGGTGCTTGGAATAACAAATAATGATGAAATTGTCATTATAAGTTTTACTAGCGTTGGATCGACATCATTGAAATATAAGGCTATTTCGCCCATTGCAGGACCAATGATAGCCGTTGCTAGAACACCAATAGAAGACAGTGTGTATATTATTACATGTGTCATTATCATGTAAGTTCGTCCTTAATTTATAAGGTTTGTATGTAGAAATGCTCTTGGATATCAGTGTTTTCGGTGTAAACATAGCCGTGCATACCTGAATGCAAGACGTCTACAATTTCATTTTTATGATTTTCTAATGTGTATTTTCCAAGACTTGGTCTTGCAAAACCAGGCACAAGAATTTGCGCTTCTTTAGAATTTTTCCATTGCGAGCGTAAGTCTATATGCCATTTATTTTCGCCAACTTTTTCTAATACTCGAGCGACAATTTTCTTTTCTTGTTTATTGAAGTCGCCTTTGTGCGGCATCGCTTCAATCACTCTTTCTTTCAAAAAGAAACCAGTAGAGAGTGGACGAGTTGCCACAGAAGCAAGTTCTTGAATTAAATCATCACATTGATATAATTCTTTATTGCCACTTTCAAGCGCCATTTTAGCTCGTGCAAAGGCAGTTCTATAAATATCAGTGACTTGTGCAACATAGCTAGGGCTTTTTGTGCGTCCTTCAATTTTTAGGGAAGTAACATTTTGTTCAATAAAGAAAGGAATATAGCGAATTAAACAATTCTCATGCGGCGACCAAATTGTAGAAAATTCTTCATTTTCTTCTGCTTGCCACAAAATTTCGTCGGGATCTGAGGGTTGAGTCAAAAATAAGGAGCTTTCTTGCAAGCGAACTTCCTTAGCCTTGTATTGAAAACGGCAAGGCTGAGAGCATGCTCCATGATTTGCAACCCTATTATTCGCCCACATCGAAAGCAAACAATGGCCAGATAAAGCGAGGCACATAGCGCCGTGCATAAAGACTTCACATTCAATATCAACGCTATTTGTGATTTCTTCAATGTGCTCTTTTGTCAGCTCTCTAGCTAAATTTACACGTGTTGCGCCTTGTTTTTGCCAAAATTTTATGCTTTCAGTGTTTACAGTATGCGCTTGTGTGGAAAGATGGATTGGTATTTGTGGACAGATTTCTCTAGCCATTGCAAAAACCCCAGGATCAGCAATGATTAATGCATCTATGCGTGAAGATTCAGGAGTTTCACCAAGAATTTCAAGGCGTTTTCTAACGTCAGCAATTTGCTCATTGTAGGGCAGGGCGTTTAACGTGTAGAAAACTTGAATGTTATGGCTATGAGCTTTGATAACTACTTGATCTAATTCTTCTTTTGTAAAGCCATGAGAAGCTTTACGCAAGTTTAGACCTTCGCCCCCAAGATAGACTGCATCAGCGCCATAGATACAAGCTGCTTCAAACTGTTCCATACCGCCAACAGGGACGAGAAGTTCAGGAAGCGTATAATTTTTATTTTGAGTTGTCATGTGATTAAGTTGTATAAAGTTGTTTATATTCGTCGTAAATTTTAGAGAAATTGCCGTCAAAAATTGCTTGTCTAGCTCTTTTTACAGTTTTTAGAAAATAAGTAAGGTTATGCAAAGAATTGAGTCTAAAACTGAGCAATTCTTTACTTACAAAAAGATGGCGTAAATAAGCTTTTGAGAAATTTCTACAAGTATAACAGTCACATTCAGGGTCGAGCGGACTATCATCTTCTATAAATTGACTACGCTTGATATTGAGCTTGCCTTGAGAAGTGTAGAGCGTGCCATTTCGTGCATTTCTTGTTGGCAGAACGCAGTCAAACATATCTACACCACGAGCTATGCCCTCAATTAGATCAAGAGGAGTTCCAACGCCCATGAGGTAACGTGCATGATCTTGCGGTAAGATAGGGTCAAGCACATCAAGACTAGAGAACATTTCATTCTTTGGTTCGCCAACGCTAAGACCACCAATAGCATAGCCTTCAAAGCCAATATCCATGATTTCTCTTGCTGATTTTTCACGCAAATCAGGATAAGTCACCCCTTGCACAATACCAAAGAGTAATTGTCCTTTTTCTTTTACCATATCAGCAGGATAGGTTTCTCTACAGCGCTTTGCCCAACGTGTTGTACGTTCTACTGCTTGCAAGGCTTTTTCATAGCTTGCAGGATAGGCGGCACATTCATCAAAGGTCATCATGATATCAGAACCAAGATTGTGCTGAATTTGCATAACATTTTCAGGCGTAAATTGATGGCGTGAACCATCAATATGCGATTGAAAATTCACTCCCTCTTCTTTCATTTTCATAAGAGAGTTTAGACTAAACACTTGAAATCCGCCAGAATCTGTAAGGATTGGCTTGTTCCAATTTATAAATTTATGCAAACCACCACGTCTTTTGATGAGTTCGTCACCAGGGCGCAAGTAAAGATGGTAAGTGTTACCAAGGATAATTTGAGCGCCAAGTGTTTCTAAGTCGTCAGGAGCGAGCGATTTGACAGAACCCACCGTTCCAACAGGCATGAAAATTGGTGTTTCAATTTCGCCATGTGCCGTTTTCAAAATGCCAGCTCTGGCTCTTTGATCTTTTGCAAGTAGTGTAAAATGTGACATATTTTTCTTATTTTACAAAAAGCATTTCTTGATATGTTGGTAATTGCCAGAGGCTATCAGCAACTAAAGTTTCAAGAATATCAGCATGTTTTCTTAATGTTGCCATTGTTGGAATGAGAACAGTACTTGAATATACACTGGCTTTTTGTGAGTTTGATTCTTTATGGTTGACTTGTTTTTCTAGTTCAATGAGGGCTTTTTCAAATTGCGCAAGGTTTTCTGTGATAGCGTCAAGAGTTGGGTTTTCTTGTTTGATTTTAACTGCTTGTAAAGCAATGATGTTTTGCGCTAATTCAGTTTGATAGCGGATAGCAGCAGGATAAATAATCGTGCGAGCCATACGAATCATAGTATTTGCTTCTCTTTTAATCACTTGATTATAATGTTCTAAAGCGATTTCATGGCGAGATTTAATTTCTTGCTTTGAAAGGATATGATATTTATTAAAGGCTTCAACTACTTCAGAATTTTTATATTCAGTAAGCGCTTCTGGCGTGGTTTTTAGGTTCTTTAAACCACGTCTTTCAGCTTCTTTATGCCAAATATCTGAATAGCCATCGCCATTGAAAATAACGGCGGCGTGTTCTTCCATAATATGTTCAATAAATGCTTGCACCGCTGCCCATAAGTCTTTCTTATTCTTTTTCATTTCTTCTTCTAAGAAAGAAGAAGCAAAGTCTAAAGCTTCAGTAAACATAAGGTTTAAGCCAACTTGAGCTTCAGAAGCAGATTGTGAAGCGCCAGGCGCACGAAACTCAAAACGATTACCAATAAAAGCAAAAGGAGATGTACGGTTTCTGTCGCCGCTATCAGCCGCTAAAGTTGGAAGACTGTCAACACCAAGGTTCATCATGCGTTTTTTGCGTGAAGTATTTTCCTTGCCAGCTCTAAATTGTTCTAAAATATCAGTGAGTTGATCGCCAAGGAATATAGACATAATCGCTGGTGGAGCTTCGCTTGCACCAAGTCTATGATCGTTTGAAGCTGTCGCAACTGTCGCACGTAAATAAGGGCCAAATTTGTGAATACCACGGATGGCACAGCATAAAAATACGAGGAATTGCGCATTTTCATGCGGTGTTTCACCTTGATCAAAGAGATTGCCTACTTCAGCATTGCCTATAGAATAGTTTAAGTGTTTACCAGAGCCATTAATTCCAGCAAAAGGCTTTTCGTGTAAAAGGCAATACATACCATGACGTTTTGCCATTCCCTTGAGGGTTGTCATAATTAATTGGTTGTGATCAAGAGCGATATTTGCCGCTTCATAGGTAGGCGCAAGCTCATATTGTGATGGCGCAGCTTCATTGTGACGTGTGGTGATTGGAATTCCATATTTATATAATTCTTGCTCCACATCGCTCATAAACGAAAGCACACGGCGTGGAATTACGCCATAATACTGATTTTCGTCTTCTTGACCACGAGGAGGTTTTGCGCCAAAGAGCGTGCGACCTGTATTTACTAAATCTTGTCTTGCAAAATAAAAGTTTCTGTCAATAAGGAAATATTCTTGCTCTAAGCCAGCGTTTGAAGTGATTGGAAGTTTTGTATCTACTTCAAATATATTGAGTAATCTTTTTACTTCCTTATTCAAAGATTGCAAGGAGCGAAGAAGTGGAGTCTTTTTGTCAAGCGCAAAACCAGTCCAAGAAAGGAATGCAGTTGGAATACAAAGAACTCGGCCACCCTCATGTTCAAGCAAATAGGCAGGTGAAGTGATGTCCCAAGCTGTGTATCCTCTTGCTTCAAAAGTAGAACGCAAGCCACCAGTTGGCAAACTAGAACCGTCCGCCTCGCCTTTAATGAGGTTTGTACCTGATAATTCAGCTATAGCACTGCCGTCATTCGTTACTGTCAGAAAAGAATCGTGCTTTTCAGCGGTTAAGCCTGTATGCGGGTAGAAGATGTGAGTATAGTGCGTTGCACCACGCTCAACAGCCCATTCTTTCATCGCATTTGCAACAATATCAGCAATTTCTGGATCAAGTGTTTCCATGTGCACAATGGAATGGCGCAAAGATTTATACACTTGTTTAGGCAAGCAAGCCTGCATTTGCTTATCGTCAAATACACGTGCGCCAAAAGTTTCTAAGGGGTTTTCATAAGAGAGCGAAGAATCTTTTTTGAAATTAATAACAGCTGTTATTGCATTTAGTCTTGCGTCACTTGCACTCATATACATATCCTCGATTTATATGTTGTTTTGTTTTATTTTGCTTGTTGTTTTGTTAACTTTTTTAGGAGCAGTACTTTTTTCAGTATTGCTTTGCCTTAATTTCTTATATAAATGTGCTTCATCATTGCCTTTTACATAAATTTCATCACGACTTGCGCAAAGAGCAAGAGGCAAAACTTCGTCTATGTGTTCAACAAAATGAATATTTAAAGCCTTGGTTATTTCGCTAGGAACTTCTGATAAATTCTTTTCATTATCCTTAGGAATAAGAACTGTTTGCATATTAGATCTTTTTGCGGCTAGCAATTTTTCATGCAAACCACCAATAGGCAAGATTCTTCCACGCAATGTAATTTCCCCTGTCATAGCTAAATCTTTGCGGACAGGAATGCCAAGTAGAGCGGAAGCTATACTTGTTGCAAGCGTGATACCCGCAGATGGCCCATCTTTTGGCGTAGAGCCTTCTGGAACGTGTACGTGTAAATCAATTTCTTTATAAAAATTATCTTTAAGACCAAATTTGTCAGAACGTGAACGCAAGTATGAAAAAGCCGCCTTTGCCGATTCTTTCATCACATCGCCAAGTTGACCAGTAGTGCTAATACTGCCATTTCCTGGCATAAGCACAGTTTCAATATGCAGAATTTCGCCGCCTCTATCATTGAAAGCAAGCCCCGTTGACACGCCAACCTTATCGCTTTCTTCTCTAACGCCAAAGCGATATTTGCGAATGCCAAGAGCTTTAGTAATATTCTTCCTTGTGTAGCGTATTGATAATTTCTTGTTTTCTAAGAGGTTTATCGCCGCTTTTCTGCAAAGAGTTGCAAGCTCTCGTTCTAAATTACGAACGCCAGATTCACGAGTGTAGTAGCGAATAATATCAAGAAAAACATTATTATCTACAAGCACTTGCTCAGCTTTTAATCCATGCGCTTCAATTTGTTTTGGTAAAAGAAAATCTTTAGCTATATGCACTTTTTCCGTTTCTAAATAAGAGGGAAGAGTGATAATTTCCATTCTGTCACGTAGAGCAGGTGGAATAGAACCTAAATTATTTGCAGTGGTTATAAAGAAAATTTGTGATAAATCATAATCGGTGTCGATATAATGATCTGCAAAAGTTGAATTTTGCTCAGGATCTAAGACTTCAAGTAAAGCCGCAGAAGGATCGCCTCTAAAATCGGCTGTCATTTTATCAATTTCGTCTAAACAAAAGAGGGGATTATTTGTTGAAGTTCTTTTGAGGGAAGCAAGAATTTTACCAGGCATAGCGCCAATATAAGTACGTCTATGGCCACGGATTTCTGCTTCATCACGCACGCCACCAAGCGAAAGGCGCACATAATCTCGTCCTGTAGCTTCTGCAACAGAGCGAGCAAGCGAAGTTTTACCAACGCCAGGAGGGCCAACTAAACAAAGTATTGGGCCATTCAAACCAACAACTTCATTGTTTTCAGCCATTTTTTGCACAGCTAAATATTCGATTATACGCTCTTTGGGTTTTTCTAAACCAAAATGCCTGTCGTCTAAAATTTTGCGAGCATTGTCTATATCTATTTGAATTTCTTTCATTTCATTCCAAGGAAGATCTAAAATCCAGTCGATATAGTTACGCATGATTGTATATTCACCAGAAGATGGAGTAGTATTGCGTAATTTCTTGAGTTCTCTCAAGGCCTTAGCTCGTACTTCTTCAGGCATATTCTTTGCTTGAATTCTTTCTTCTATCTCTTTAAATTCAACCATGGGATCATCTTCTTGTCCCATTTCTTTTTGAATAGCCTTGATTTGCTCATTGAGATAGTATTCACGCTGATTTGTTTCCATTTGAGATTTAACTCTATTCTTAATGCTTTTCTCAAGATTGAGCATTTCAAGCTCAGTGGTGAGATAGGCAAAAGTTTTCTCAAGTCTTTCTAATGGATGAAGAATTTCTAAAGCCTCTTGCTTTTGTGCAAAGGGCAAACGCAAATGAGGAATGAGCGCATCTGCTAATCTGGCTGGATCATGCAAAGAAGAAAGCGCCGCTTTATGCTCATGGCTAAAGCGCTTATTTACTTTAGTAAAATCTTCTAATGCCGACAAAACAGAACGAATAAGTGGCTCGCTCTCTTTAGAATCGGTAATGATGTCATTATAAGGAGTTGTATTCACAAGTGGCACAATGCCATTACCGAAAGGGTGGTTTTCATCATCTGAAACACCAGTCCACTTTGCACGATACATTCCCTCAAAAAGCACCTTAATGCTTCCATCATTCAAGTGTAAAAGCTGTAGAATACGGCTCACAACGCCAACGGTGTACAAATCTTTGGGCTGTGGATTTTCCTCTTCGGCATTCCTTTGAGTGACTAAGAAAACATGCTTATTATAGTCAGACAAAGAATTTTCAATCGCTCGAATAGAGGCTTCCCTGCCAACAAAAAGAGGAATAATTGCTTTAGGGAACATCACCACTTCACGTAAAGTCATGAAAGGGAGTTTCAATTGCAAATTATTTTCGGTATTTGAGCTGAAATGTGCCATACTCTACCTATATTCTATTTATATTGTTTACTTTTTTGGTTTTTTGATATAGAGAGGCTCGCTTCCATTAATCACATCTTCTGTGATAATAACAGTTTGTAAGTCGTCTACTTCTGGAAGTTTATACATGATGTCAAGCATAATGATTTCAAGCACGTTTCTAAGTCCACGAGCGCCAGTTTTGCGTTCAATGGCTTCTTTTGCTACGGCATGAAGTGCGTTTTGCTCAAATTGTAATTCCACACCGTCCATAGCAAAAAGCTTTTGATATTGCTTGGTTAATGCGTTTTTTGGCTCTTTTAGAATACGTACTAAATCGTCTTCTTCTAATTCGTCAATATTTGTGAGCACTGGCACACGACCTATAAATTCAGGGATAAGACCGAATTTTACAAGATCTGATGGGTGAAGATTACTGAGTAATTCACTCATATTTGTGTCTTTTTTAGAAGATATTTTTGCGCCAAAGCCCATACCAGAGCCACGTGTGCGCTGTTCAACAATCTTTTCAATGCCAACAAATGCGCCGCCTACAATAAAGAGTATGTTTGAAGTGTCAAGACGTAAAAATTCTTGTTGAGGGTGCTTTCTTCCGCCCTTAGGAGGAACATTTGCAACCGT
>CAYJDN010000014.1:0-16450 GCA_964368925.1 uncultured Desulfovibrionaceae bacterium
CAGCCATAGCAGCCGCTTTTCTCAACATATCTTCAGGAATACCACGAGCTGAACCTAATTGGCCGCCAAATTGATTTACCATTTCAACAAATTCTGGTGGTACAGAAGAAGCGCCGTGTAAAACAATAGGATAATTTGGCATAAGAAGACCAATTTTTTCTAAAATATCAAAACGAAGCTGTGGAATGGTATCGCCTGTGAATTTGTATGCCCCATGACTCGTACCAATAGCAATTGCTAAAGAATCACAACCAGTACGCTCAACAAATTCAACAGCTTGATCAGGGTCAGTATAAATATGCTCGTCACTTTGAACATCTTCTTCAATGCCAGCAAGACGTCCTAATTCAGCTTCAACTGTCACGCCTCTATCATGCGCATATTCAACAACTTTTTTAGTAACAGCAATGTTCTCTTCAAATGAATGATGTGAACCATCAATCATAACAGAAGTGAATCCGCCATCAATACAAGCTTTGCAAAGCTCAAAATCTGGGCCGTGATCTAAATGCACAGCTACAGGAATATCTGCATCTTCTAAAGCCGCTTCAACAAGCTTCATAATGTAGTTTTGTCCCGCATATTTACGAGCACCAGCTGATACTTGCAAAATGAGAGGAGCTTTCTCTTCCGCCCCTGCCATCATAATGCCTTGTACAATTTCCATATTATTTACGTTAAATGCACCTACGGCATAGCCCTCTTTATAGGCTCTTTCAAACATTTCCTTGGTTCCAACTAATGGCATATTATAACTCCTCAATAAAATAATTTATCATTTTAATAAAGCGTCTTTATTGTAGTGCAAAATATTGATTTAAGCAAGATATGAAAAATAAATAATTAAAAATTTTCTTTTAACTTGACTTAAGTTCGACATCGAACTATAAATCTATAACAGTAGCTTACTACTATAATATAGTTAACAATAAAATTTTGTAAAAAAGTAGAAATACATGATTGGAGAAAATACTATGGAAAATGCAAAAAAAGAAATTCTCGAAAAACTAGACATCTACATTCAAGCCGCAGTATTGGCAGATGTAGAACTTGCCAAACAATGCGTTTACAATGGCGAACACACAAGCTTCATACACCCACGTGGACACCATATCGGTTTTGAAGATGTGAAAACTTTCTTTACGCATACTATGGGCGAATTCTTCATAACTCGTGAACTATCAAAGATAAATGAACCAAGTATAGCAATTTATGGCGATAGTGCAGTTTTAGAATTTTATTGGCATTTCAAGGGGCTTATGCGTGATGATGGTGAAACTATTATCGAATCTGACGGCCGTGAAACCCAAGTTTTCCAAAAATTCCCAGATGAGGGCTGGAAAATTGTCCATATCCATTATTCAAATATGCCTGTAACAGGTCGTGGCGAAGGATTTTAAAATCACATTTTTGTTTAGAAACACACCCTAGAAACACACCTTAGCTTAAAACTATTTACAAAATCACACAAATTCATTATAAATAAAGACCTTGCTTGCATTTAAAACTTCTGTTTTATCTTCAAGCATAGGTCTTTTCTTTTTTCTATCTATTCTAAAGTTTGTTTAGAATTCTAAAGCTACAAGAAGAAAAAGCCATATTATAAGCACTATGCCCACTTGTACCTTTTTCACATACTTAATGACAATAATATACAATAAGTAATAGACAGAATTAATATGGAAATAGTTGTTTTTTAACCTCATATTAACAAAGAGTTATAATGTTCTCTAAGATAATTTTCTTTCAAAAAATCTTTTTCGTCAGTTTGACAAAATGCCCTTGTGTGGTAAATTAATTAATAGGTGGGATATTATGAGCACGATTAGAAAAAGTCTTTTACAATCTCTCTTCTCAGGTTTCAATATGCGACGCTGGAATGATAAGCTTCGCACAACGGAACTCTATGAAATTGATAAGCAAGCCCACAAAATGATTATTGCTTTTCTTCTGTGTAATGTAGTCGAAACCGATAGCAAGGAGCAAAGAACAGAACTCTTACACAACATTATAGAGGGTGCACTATTTGATTATTTCTATCGCTTGGTCACAACAGACCTAAAACCACCACTGTTCTACAAAATAAAGGAAAATAGCTCGCATTATAGCAAATTGACTGCTTATGTCGAAAAAGCGCTCGAGCCAATACTCAAATCCTTTAGCCCCGATTTTTTTCAACGTTTTTCAGATTACCACAACAATAAAATTGTCTATTCACACAAATTAACCAATCAAATATTGCAAGCTTCTCACCTTTATGCCTCACAATGGGAATTCAACCTCATCAAAAGCATGAACTCTTTTGACCCCGAAATTTCCAAAATAGAGAAAGATTTTGAAGACAAATTGCAAAAACTTGCCAATGAAGCAGGATTAGAAGAATTAAAAAATATCCTGAATAAAGAACATTCCTTAGGAAATTTCGCTAGCTTTTGTGGGCAGTTACGTTTCCAAGTGCGATGGTCACAAGAACCACGACTCCCCCTCACAACCGTTCTTGGACATATGTTCTTTGTAGGCGCTGTTGCCTATTTGGTGAGTGTAGATGTGAATGCGTGCAAAGCACGTAAGGTAAACAACTTTTTCTGTGGACTTTTCCACGACCTACCAGAACTCCTTACAAGGGACATTATATCTCCAGTAAAAAATTCCTCAGAACAACTGCCAGATTTTATCAAGCAGTATGAAAATGCAGAACTCAATACTCGTATCTTCAACCCACTAGAAGAAGATGGATACTACAATATCACCAACGCTCTTCGCTACATTCTAGGCTATGAAATTAACGGGGAATTCAAACCTTGCTATACGCAAAATGAGCAAGTCCACCTCTGCACCACAGAAGAATTACAACTCAATTATAATGAAGATATATATAACCCTAAGGACGGTGAACTCATAAAGGCATGTGACAATTTAGCCGCCTTCATGGAGGCGCAAGCTTCAATAAAACATGGTGTAAGTTCACCACAATTAGTAGATGCCTCTGTCCGTATTCGTAATGAAATTTTAAATCCTCTTCCAAATGTTATCAACTTTAAAGCTATTCTAGCCGACTTTGACTAACTACCTGTCTAAATTTAAGGATTTCAACATGACAACTAATACCCTCAGCCTCAACGATTACTCATGCATTAGCCTTATTGGTATGCCTGGTGTTGGCAAAACAACAACTGGTATACAATTAGCAAAGCTCTTCTCCTTTGTTCACCTAGATACTGATTATCTCATAGAATCAATATATGGTGTAGAATTACAAACAATAGCTGATAATCTAACAAAGAATGAATTTTTAGATCTTGAAAGCGAAGTATTGGAAAAATTAAATGTGAAAAGAGCACTTCTCTCTACAGGCGGTTCTGTGATATATAGAGATCTTGGCATGCACAAACTTAAACAATTAGGCCCTTGCATCTTTCTAAAAGCAGATCTCGATATTATCCTTGATCGTATAGCACTAAACCCCGATAGAGGACTAGCAATTGCACCAGGGCAAACCATCGAAGATCTTTACAACGAACGCATGGAACTCTATTCAAAATACGCCGACTATGTCGTCAATGTCACAAGAGATAAAGACGTCAAAAAAGTAGTTCAAGAAATCTATGCCCTCTTTCAATAAAATATAACAAAACAAATAATTCTAAAAAGTTCTAACGAAAATGTTTTACAAAATTAATAACTTTGCTTTTAGATAATATGTTGCAATATTAATAACTTTGCTTTTAGACAAAGAAAAATAACAATCTTTAACCTCAAACAACAAAGAAAATCATGCCCCAACAAAGTACTTTAAACCGTGTTATTTTAGCTTTTGCCCGTTTAGAACCCTCAGGTCTTGCCCCATTTGCACCAGGAACTTTTGGTTCACTCTTTGCCCTAGTATTAGCTCCTTTCTTCTTCCTGATACAGCCGTTTTGGATGCGATTACTATCACTTACAACCCTCTTCTTTGTTGGCGCTTGGGCATCAACTATTGCTGAAAAGCTTCTCCAGAAGACAGATCCCTCTGAAATCGTCATTGACGAATTAGTAGGACTATGGATTGCACTCCTCCCCCTTTCTTTTACAATCCACTCCTTTAGGGATCTGTCTTTCTACCTATACCTTTTATTGGCCTTTGGCTTCTTTAGATTTTTTGATATTCTAAAGCCTTTTCCCGTTTCAAACATGGAACATATGTTCAAAAGTGGCTATGGCATTATGTTAGATGACGTAGTCGCTGGACTTTATGCCCTCTTATGCGTTACTCTTGTGCGCTATTTCTTTTTATAATTATGAAACATTTAGCTATAGATTTTGGAATAAAGCGTGTGGGTTTTGCCTATTCTTCAATAGACGAAATCCATGTTTTTCCACTTTGCACCTATACAAGAACAACTAGAGATGCTCTTTTTGAATTTATTCTATCCACTGCAGAAAAAGAGAACATTCAAGCCTTTGTTGTCGGCTTACCTCTTGCCTTAGATGGCTCTGACACTACAACAACAGCGCAAGCAAGGAATTTTGCGCAATCGCTAAAAAGAAGAACAAAACTCCCTATCTATTTAATTGATGAAACGCTCAGTTCCTTTGAAGCTGAAGAACTGCTAGAACACATTCACCCAAGCGAGAGAAAAAAACTTATTGACCAAGCCGCCGCTATGGGTATATTAAAATCTTATCTCAACCATACAAACAAAGCTTCTTTACTGCTCTAAAAAGGAATTTTATGAAAAAGAAAATACTTTATGCACTAGCAGCTCTCCTGCTTCTTTCCATTATTGCTTGTGTAGCCATACTCGCAACAGTAAATTCTTTTCTTGATACTCCGCCAAGCAGTGAAGCTGATGCACAAAAGATTGTGATTGAAATTGCTCCAGGTTCAAGCCTTACTAAAGTAGCCAAGCAATTATTTGACGCAAATATTATCACAAATGAAAATTATTTCAAACTCTATGTGAGATATGAAGAAAAAGGCGCAAATCTACAGGCTGGTTCTCTTGAATTTAGTACAGCATGGACGCCAAGTAAGGTTTTACACCAACTTATGTTTGGTAAATCAATAGCAAAACCTTTTGAAATTCCCGAAGGTCTTGCATGGTGGAAAGTTGCACAAAAACTAGACAAAGCAGGCTATGTTAAATTTGAAGATTTTGATGCAATAATCCATGATAGAGCTTTTTTAGATGCGCACCATATCCCCTTTGACAGCGCCGAGGGTTTTATCTATCCTGAAACCTACAATCTTGTAAAACCATACACCTTAGACAGAAAAAGCGCAGAAGCTATTATTGCTAAATTTATTGATGAATTTTGGGAAGAAACTCTTCCACTATGGAAACAAATTGATGAGAAAAGCCCATATCCATCAAAAGAAAATTTATCGCATTACCTCATACTTGCTTCAATAGTAGATAAAGAAACAGGCATTTCAGACGAAAAAGCTCGTGTCGCTGGTGTATATACAAATAGATTACAAACAAATATGCGCTTGCAAGCCGATCCAACCGTTATTTATGGTCTTGGCGAAAGTTTCAAAATGCCACTCTACACAAAGCATTTGAGAGATAGCTCTAATCCTTACAATACTTATACAAAGGCCGGTCTTCCTCCTGGGCCAATTTCTTCCCCTACTTTTTCCGACATTGAGGCAGCTATTAATCCTGAAAAACACCAATACTTCTTCTTTGTAGCTAAAGGCACTGGCGGCACTCATTATTTTTCTACCACCTACAAAGAACATCAAGCAAATGTAGCAAAATATCGTAAAACACTTGGCAGATAATTTTTTATCATTATATAAAGCGTAGAAAAGCCTTAAATTATGAATATACGTACAATAAAAATTATTTCAGTAGGCAAAGTAAAAACTTCCTATTGGAAAGAAGCCTGTGATTTTTACAAAAATCGCATAAAGCATTTTGCCACCTTACAAGAAATAGTTGTCAAAGATGCTGATAGCGATAATATCCAAAATAAAATTGAAAAAGAATCGCAAAGCATTCTCAAAAATATTCAAAAAAATGATTACATTATTTGTCTTGATGAAAATGGAAAAAACTTTAATTCAGTCCAATTAGCGCAAAAGCTCGATTCTGCGGCTTTATCAAAAGATCTTTGCTTTATTATTGGTGGCGCTTATGGTGTATCTCAAGAAATATTAGACAAAGCAGATTTATTGCTCTCTTTTGGTAAGCAAACATTCCCACATGAACTTGCGCACGTGCTCTTATCAGAACAGATTTTTCGAACTTGTTCAATATTGAAAAAGACTGGCTATCACCATGAAAACCCACTCAAAACTACCTAGAGTAGTTAAAATAAGTCAATGCTATACTTTTCTACTGTTTTAATTATATAAACTTAAAGGTTTTTGTTCAATAACTTAAACTTTTCATTTAGAGATACAATCTAGAAAGGCTTAATATCATTAAAATTAAATTAAATTTTCTTTAAACGTTTGACAATTGTTTTAAAGTGTTCTATAAAACTCTCCTTATATTGACAAGTACACTTCCAATAATTAATTTAAATCGATGGAAGTTTTAGGAGTATATTATGAAAGACGGTATTCATCCACAAAATTACAATGCGAAAATCGCTTGTGCATGCGGCTTTGAAATCAACGCTGTATCAACAAAAGGTGAAGTAGTAAATGTTGAAATTTGCTCAAACTGCCACCCTTTTTACACAGGTAAGCAAAGATTTCTTGACACAGCTGGTCGTATCGATCGTTTCCGTAAGAAATACGATAAATTCAATAAGTAATTTCCTTTACGGCTTAAGAAACTTTACCTCCCTAAACCCTGTTTGGGGAGGTCTTAATATTTCATGGGAAGTTTAAAATGTTTTCATCTTCAGCTTTTATCAAAGTAAAATCAGGCAAGAAAGCCCCTCTTCAAACTTTAGGCGGCCATATTGAATCTGGTAATGAGAACAGCTACAGCGCATCTTCTCAATCTTGTGTTGAAAGAACAGAAACCGTTGGTGGGCAAGCTGTTATCGAGGGCATTATGATGCGTAATAAATCGCATTATGCCTTAGCTATGCGCATGCCAAACAATGAGATATATGTTGAACACAAGAAATGGTACACTTTCGCAAAGTCAGATTTTTCAAAAAAGCCCTTTGTACGTGGTTTCCCTATGCTTGTTGAAACAATGATTAATGGAGTGAAAACTCTCAATCGTTCAGCAGAAATATCTTCCATGGAAGAAGAAAAACCGCTCACAAAAAGCCAATTATTTATGACCTTGCTCTTAGCTTTAGGCATGGCTATTGGTTTATTTATCGTTCTGCCGCACATGCTTTCTTTTCTTATGCAGAAAATTGGTCTTAGTGGTACTGTCGAATCTTTTTCTTTTCAAGTATGGGACGGCTTATTCAAATTTCTTATTTTCTTTCTATACCTCTTTTTGATTGGCTTGCTTCCCGAAGTGCGTAGAGTATTTCAATTTCATGGCGCCGAACACAAAGTTATTGCCGCCTATGAATCTAATTCGCATATCATTGACTTAGGCCTAGCAAGAAGGCAAAGCCGCTTGCACCCACGCTGTGGCACTACCTTTATGCTTTTTGTTCTCACTCTTGCTATCATTATGCACACGATAGTGCTTCCACCTGTGCTTTATTTTTATGCTTCTGAGTCTGATCTCACTACGCATATCATAACTCTTATAGTAAAGATTTTGCTTATTATTCCTGTTTCTGCGCTTGCTTACGAACTTATACGCTATGCAGCCAAGATTGATGGTATATTAGGTACAATATTAAAAGCTCCTGGCTTATTTTTACAATTTTTCACAACTATTGAACCGAAGGACGAACATTTAGAAGTAGCTCTTGTAGCGCTAAAAGTTGCCCTTGGTAAAGATTGTAACCGCACAATTGTTACGCAACCATACACAATCTCAGAATAATTATAACTCTATTTAGGGGAACTATATGTTTGAAAAACTCGCAAGTTATAAAGAAAGATCACTCGAACTTGAAAAGCAATTAGCTGATCCAGCCATATTTTCAGATCAAAATCTCTATAAAGCCACAACTAAGGCGCATGCAGAATTGCGAGAGCTTGTTGCTTTATATGATGAATACACAAGTTTGAGCGAGCAATTGAAAG
Source organism: uncultured Desulfovibrionaceae bacterium (assembly GCA_964368925.1). Lineage (GTDB taxonomy): Bacteria > Desulfobacterota > Desulfovibrionia > Desulfovibrionales > Desulfovibrionaceae > CAYJAZ01. Next base: position 8,105 of record CAYJDN010000014.1, read on the forward strand.
ACAATAAAGAATTATTGAATGATAGTGATGCAGATATGCGTGCAATGGCTCAAGAAGAAATTTCAGTTATTGAAGAACGTATGCCTGAATTAGAAAATGAAATAAAAATTCTTCTTCTTCCAACTGATCCTTTAGATGAGAAGAACATTATTTTAGAAATTCGTGCAGGTACTGGTGGTGATGAAGCTTCCATATTTGCTGGCGATCTTTTCCGTATGTATTGCAGATATGCCGAAATAATGAAGTGGAAAGTTGAAATTCTTTCTGAAAGTCCTTCTGAAACAGGCGGATTTAAAGAAGTCATTGCTATTATTGCTGGCGATAGAGTTTATTCTCGATTAAAATACGAATCTGGCACACATAGGGTTCAGCGTGTTCCTGAAACAGAATCACAAGGCCGTGTGCATACTTCTGCTGCTACAGTTGCTATTTTAGCTGAAGCTGATGAAGTAGAATTAGACATCAATCCTGAAGATTTACGTATTGACGTATACCGTGCTTCTGGTGCGGGCGGACAGCACGTAAACAAAACAGAATCTGCTGTACGTATCACTCACATTCCTACTGGCGTTGTTGTTACTTGCCAAGATGAAAAATCTCAGCATAAAAACAAAGCACGTGCGATGAAAGTTCTTGCTTCACGTTTATTACAAGCCCAGCAAGACAAGGTGCATAATGAACAAGCAGCTGAAAGAAAAGCACTTGTTGGTTCTGGTGATCGTTCTGAAAGAATTAGAACTTACAATTTCCCTCAAGGACGTTTGACCGACCACAGAATCAATCTTACTCTTTATTCGCTTGATAGGGTTATGGAAGGCGAAATTTCTGCTATTATAGACGCTCTTATCAGTCATGCACAAGCCGAAGCGCTTAAGGGGCAAAGTGAATAATATGCACTCTACTGTTGATTTCCTCAATTTGCCTAATTTTGAAAAGTCAAATGGCCTTATTTCTGCTATTGTTCAAGACAATACAAGTAAAGAAGTGCTTATGTCTGCTTTTATGAATAAGGAAGCGTGGGAAAAAACTCTAGAAAGCGGTTATGCGCATTATTACAGTCGTTCACGTAAAGCACAATGGAAAAAGGGCGAAAGTTCAGGCCATTTACAGAAAATTATTTCTATTCGCATTGACTGCGACAATGATTGTGTTCTTTTGCTTGTAGATCAAATTGGCCCAGCTTGTCACACTAATCATATTTCGTGTTTTTATAATGAATTGACTGATCCAAGTAAAAAGAGTGGACAACTTTTAGAATGTAGTCCCATTTTTGAAAAATAAAGGAATAAATATGCAAATTAATGATAATTCCAAAGTAAAATTAGGCATTCCAAAGGGAAGTTTAGAAGACGCTACTATTGATCTTTTCGATCGTGCTGGCTGGAAAATTCGTAGAGCATCAAGAAATTATTTTCCTAGTATTGATGATCCTGAAATTTCTGCAAGACTTTGTAAAGTTCAAGAAATTCCTCTCTATGTTCAAGACGGAATTTTAGACATTGCCCTTACTGGCAAAGACTGGTTCTTAGAAATGAATGCTGATGTTCATGTAATTTGCGATTTACTTTATTCAAAAGTATCGAACAAACCAGCACGTTGGGTTCTTGCTGTTGCAGGTGATTCACCTTTCCAAAAACCAGAAGATTTAGAAGGCAAGCGAGTTGCAACTGAACTTATGGGAATGACAAAGAAATATTTTGCTGATCGTGGTATTAATGTTCAAACCTATCATTCTTATGGCGCAACAGAAGCGAAAGTGGTTGAAGGTTTAGCAGATGCCATAGTTGAAGTGACAGAAACTGAAACTACAATTCGTGCACATGGCCTTAGAGTTTTAGATGAAGTTCTTAGCTCTAACACTATCCTTATTGCAAATAAAGAAGCCTATAATGATCCTATTAAACGTAAAAAAATAGATCAAATAGAAATGCTTCTACGTGGCGCTTTGCGTGCTGAATCTTATGTGTGTATCAAGATGAATGCTCCAACAGACAAATTAGAAGACATTTTAGCTCTTCTTCCAGCGCTCAATTCTCCAACAGTTTCACAACTTCAAGATAAAGCTTGGTGTTCTTTAGAAACTGTTGTTGACACAAATACTGTTCGTGACCTCATTCCAGCTCTTAAATCCGCTGGCGCTGAGGGTATACTTGAATTTGCCCTAAACAAAATTATCTAATGGATTCCTTATGCCAAATGCAAAATCTATCACTGACGAAAGACGTGCAAAAATTGAAAAAGTACTAGGCCATAGACAACACGATCTAACGCTTGTTTTAGCCAATATTCACGATCCACATAACGTGTCTGCTATCTATCGTTCAGCAGACGCCTTTGGTGTGTCTAAAATACATCTTTATTATACAGACACTGCATTCCCCACTTTAGCGAAAAAAACTTCAGCTTCGGCTCGTAAGTGGGTAGAAAGTATGCGTCATTCTACAAAAGAATCGCTACTTGAAGCCCTTGACGGTTATCAAATATTAGCCACTGCATGTACTCCAATTTCTGAAAGTATGTATAATTACGACTTAGCAAAGCCAACGGCTATTATTATGGGTAATGAACATTCAGGCGTTCCAGAAGAGCTTTTGCAAAATATTAGTGGTGAAATTTATATCCCTATGTTTGGCATGATTCAAAGCTTCAACGTTTCTGTTGCTGCCGCCCTATTACTTGGCGAAGCAAGCCGTCAAAGGCAAGCTCAAGGATATTATAATGATATTCGTATGCCAAAAGAAATGTATGATGCTAAATTAGCTGAATGGCTCGAGAAATAATAAATAAGAAATCAATAATACAATAGCTGTAAAACAAAAATTGCACAAGCTTAGCCTGTGCAATTTTTTTATCATTACAAAAAAGTATAATGCTATAGAATTTATGAATGATATTTAATCATTTTCTGCAAATAGTTCATCAAAATCGAGCAAAATAACAAGACGATCTTCTAGTTTTCCTATGCCTCTAATATAGTCTTGCTCAACATTTGTAAATAAACTAGGTGTATCTGCTATCTTATTTGTGTCCATATAAAGAACTTCTGACACTGAATCAACAAGAAAACCAACCACTTTTTGATTAACTTCCATAACAATAATACGAGTTTCAGGAGTTGAATTTATATCAGGTAAGTTAAAACGTCTACGCATACCCACAACAGGTATAACTTTACCACGCAAATTCAACACACCAATAATATGGCGTTCTGCATTCGGTACTGGCGTTATTTGCATAACTCGTATGATTTCATGCACATCAAGAATTTCAACAGCAAATTCTTCTTCACCTACTTTAAAGGTGACAAGCTGTACAAAATCATCGCTTTCTACATATTCAATATCATTGATATTTATTTCTGGTGCTGCGCTTATACTCATAGCTTTAACTCACTTGTTAAGTTTTCTATAAAGCTTTACGGACACAATATAGTTAATCTTTAGGCTTTTAGAGCAGTTTTAAAAAAGATGATTAAAAGAACATTTCGAGTATTTAAGCTAAAGCAAGGAAAATAATTTTATTGCGATAAGAGTGTCGTAGACACCTATATGTTAGAAAAAATTAATATAAAATGCTATAGCACAAAATGGGATACTTATATAATCAACTTTTTGTAAAAATGTTCAACTATTTATCGTCTTTAATTAATTCTCTTAAAGCTTGTGAAGCGAGCCATAAATAACTAGGAACTTCAATTCCTTGAGGACATTTACGCATGCACTTCTTACATGAAGTGCAATCAGCGCCAGCTTCATTATTCATTCTCAATAAACGATACTGACTAGCAACCCATTCCTCATTCTTAAACATAACTAGTTGATTATACAGACTAAATATAGCAGGAATATTTACAGAATGGCTACACGGCAAACAATATTTACAGCCAGTACAAGGAATGGCCGCATGAGAAAGCATTATATGGCGAGCTTCAGAATAAAGCTCTAATTCTTCGGAAGTGAGCGTGCGAGGTTGATGAATTTCAGCAATACGGGCGTTTTCTTCTAATTGCTCAAGATTATTCATACCACTTAAAACACAAGACACCGATTTTCTATCAAATAACCAACGCATACCCCATTCAGCAGCGCTTCTCTTTATTGGCGCATTATCCCAAATCTCTTGAATGTCAGGAGGAATATTATTAGCCAATGTACCGCCTTTTAGTGGCTCTACAATTACAATACCCATACCTTTAGCCGCAAGATAAGAAAAACCTTCTAATCCAGCTTGTGTCATGGTGTCGATGTAATTTAATTGAATTTGTCCCACTTCAAAATCATAATCATCAACAATATCTATGAGTACATCAGCTTTATCATGGAAAGAAAAACCAATATGCCCAATTCTACCTTCTTTTTTCTTTTCCTCTAAAAATTCAATAGCTCCAAGTTTTTTCATAAAATCCCAGCGGTTTTTATTTAAACTATGGAGCAAATAAACATCAATATAATCTGTTTGTAAATTTTCTAATTGCATTTGAAAGAAACGTTCAAAATGCTCTGTTGCAGTGACTTTATGGCATGGAACTTTTGTTTGAATGAGAACATCTTTTCTTCTACCACTCTCTTTTAAAAGTCTACCAAGAATTTTCTCAGATTGCTCACCATGATATTGAAGAGCAGTATCAAAATAATTTACGCCTAGTTCTAAACCTCTATAAAATAGCTTTTCTGTCAATTCAAAATCGACAACAGGCAATTTTCCTTCAATGATTGGTAAGCATGGTAAACGCATAAGACCAAAGCCAAGCACGCTTGATTTTAGCCCTGTTCTGCCTAATGATCGATATTGCATAAAGCCCCCAAAACCATAACATAAATTCTAATTTCTTTCTATATTTTGACACTATTAAGAAAAGATTGTCAAGTCAAAAGGAATCATGTATGCTCAAGTATCACAATTTATTACTCTTAGGAGCTCATTATGTGCGGAATAATAGGATATACTGGCTTTCAAGCTGCTATTCCAGTTATCATTGAAGCTTTAAAAAAATTAGAATACCGTGGTTACGATTCTAGCGGTTTAGCCTATCTCAAAAATAAAGAATTCGTATCTGTAAAAGCGCCAGGTAAATTATCGGCCCTTGAAGATAAGGTTTATACTCAATATAATGTGCAGGCTACTTCTGGTATTGGGCACACAAGATGGGCAACACACGGTGAACCAAGTGAAGATAATGCACACCCTCACATCGACAATGATAACACACTTGCACTTGTTCATAACGGCATTATTGAAAATTATGTTGAATTGAGAGAATTTCTAAAGCCTTATAATATTGAATATAAATCGCAAACTGATACAGAAGTTTTAGTAAATTTTATTGCTTGGCACTACAAACAAGAGCCAAATTTTGAAAAAGCTTTGCAAAATGCTTTATCTCATGTAACAGGTGCTTATGCACTCGTCATTATTGACAAAAAACAAGCTGATAAATTATACGCAATTAGACAAGCTGGCCCTATGCTTCTTGGTGTGGGTCAAAATGAATTTTTCATTGCTTCTGATGCTCCAGCTTTTCTTTCTTGGACAAAAGATGTTGTATTCCTCAAAGAGGGTGAACTTTTATGTTGTACACCAGAATCATTTACTGTAAAAAATCTCAGTGATTTATCTATCGTATCTAAAGATATTATTCATTTGAATTGGGATATGGTTTCTGCTCAAAAAGCTGGCTATAAACATTTCATGCTCAAAGAAATTTTTGAGCAACCAAGAGTGATTTATGATTGTCTACGAGGACGTATTTTAGAAAATAATGATGCCGATAATAGTAATTTAAAAGTCAATTTATCAGAATTGGAGGGCTTATCAAAACCCACTAGAATACATATTCTCGCTTGTGGAACTTCTTATTATGCAGGTCTATGGGGCAAAGAAATTATTGAAGACTTAGCTAACATTCCTGTTAATGTAGAATTAGCTTCTGAAATGGCATTTAGAAAAGTTTCTTATTTAGAAAATGATTTAGTATTATGTATAAGCCAAAGTGGCGAAACTGCTGACACTTTAGCCGCATTACATAAAGCTAAAGAGAAAAAAATTCCATCAATTGCGCTCTGTAATGTTCTTGGTTCTTCTCTGGCGAGGGAGTGTGATAGAGTTATATATACGCAAGCAGGCCCAGAAATTAGCGTTGCTTCAACTAAGGCGATGATGAGTCAATTAGTATTGCTATTATTACTTGCTATGTATTATGGCCAAGAAAATAATGATAATACAAAAAGAATTTCTAACTATATTAAAGAATTACAAAATCTTCCTGATAAACTTGAAGAATCGCTTCCTCTTCTTAATGCTAAAGCTAAAGAATTAGCTGAACTTTATTATGAAGAGCGTCACTTCTTTTTCTTAGGACGTGGTTATCAATACCCTCTAGCTTTAGAAGGCGCATTAAAATTAAAAGAGCTTTCTTATATACATGCTGAGGGTTATTCTTCAGGTGAAATGAAACACGGCCCTATAGCACTTATAGACAGTGAATTTCCCTCATTTGTGCTTGCACCATGCGACGAACTCTTTGCAAAAGTACGTTCGAATGTTGAAGCTGTACAAGCTAGAAAAGGAAGAACTATTGTATTAACTGAACCTCAAGCCCAAATCCAAAGCAGTCATTTATGGCAAATAGAGCTTCCAAAAGAACAACCTCTACCATCACTTTATATATTACCCGCTTTACAGCTTTTTGCCTATCACATAGCGAATATGCGTGGACACGATGTTGACCAACCTAGAAATTTAGCTAAGAGTGTTACTGTAGAATAAGAAATGCTTTAATAGAATCAATACAAAAAATAAGAGCCATATTGTTATGGCTCTTTTTTTATTATTTCATGTTTTACTTGAACATAAATTATTAAATTACTTCAAATTTTTTCTTTTTTTTATTTTTATTTTGGTAGTTTAGCTAAGGTTAATGTCCAGTAATATTATGTTTTTTCAATTTATATTGCATGAGTGAACGTGAAATTCCCAATAATTCAGCTGCACGAGATTGAACAAAACCTGATTTAACTAAAGTTCGTCTTATAAGAGCAGCTTCAATTTTATCCAAAGTATCTGCTAAATTTAATTCTAAAGGAAGTAAATCAACAGCGCTTTTAAATTGTCCCTCTTCATCTCTAATTTCAGGTGGAAGTTCGTTATCTGTAATAATTTCATCAGCACCAAGAACAAGACAACGCTCAAGAACGTTTTGCAATTGGCGCATATTCCCTTCCCATTCATAAGCGATCATATAATTTAACGCTTCGGCAGAAAATCGTTTTTCAGTCAAATTATAATCTTTTGTTATCTTATCTGTAAAAGAAGCGACAAGTTCAGGTATATCTTCTCTTCTTTCTCTAAGACTAGGCGTTTCAATTTCAATTATGTTAAGTAAATAATAAAGATCTTCTCTAAATTTCCCTTTATTTACATGTGTTTTCAAATTTTCAATTGAACTAACAATAGGGCGAATGTCAATTTTAACAATATCATGCCCATTTTGCCTTCTTAGTTCTTTTGTAGTTAATATATTATAGAGCTGCGCCTGCAAAGCATCAGAAAGTTCGCTGATTTCTTCAAAATATATTGTACCTTGATGCGCCTCTTCAAGCTTTCCTCTTTTGATGGTTTTCTTGCCCTCGCTCTCATTCTCTATACCAACAAGCTCACGTTCAAATTCATCTTTATTATACACCTTACAATTCACAGCAACAAATGGCATATTTTTTCTATCAGATTCATAATGTATAACTCTTGCTATTAGGTTTTTGCCAGTTCCTTGCTCACCAAAGATTATAACAGGAGTTCTTAATTTTGAAGCTTGTTCTGTGCTATTTCTTAATTCACAAATAGCCTTTGATTGCCCAATAATTTGATCGCTAGCAAAATCTTTTTGTACTGTTTTTTGTAGCAAACGATATTGTCTATTGGTTTGCGCAAGAATGGAAGCATTACGCACTGAAATGAGTAGTTCGTCGTTTGTAAATGGCTTTGTAATATAATCAAATGCGCCCTCTCTCATCAAATCAACAGCTGATTCAATAGTGCCAAAGGCTGTCATTACAAGCACAGGAATATGCGGATGTTTCTTTTTGATTTCAGCCAATACTTCTTTGCCATTCTTCTTTGGCATTTTCAAATCAGTAATAACTATATCTATATCAGACTTATCAAGATATTCAACTGCGGTTACAGAATCGGCCATACTTGTGACTGCATAACCATTATCTTCAAGCAAAGTACCTAAGATAAGTAAATAATTTTTTTCATCATCAATTAATAATATGCGAACTTGATTAGGCATAATGCCTCCTCTTTATTTGTTTTTTCTAAAATTAAGTTCAATTGAAGCACCCATAA
>CAYJDN010000015.1:0-2679 GCA_964368925.1 uncultured Desulfovibrionaceae bacterium
CGGACTTGCTTTTAGCATAGCATCAATGCTTGTAAAGTGTTGCCAAAGAGCTTGAACAGTTTTTTCGCCAACGTTTGGTAGTCTTAAAAGCTCAGATTGCAGGGCATGTTTTGTTCTGGCTTTTCTGTGTTTTGAAATGGAATAATTGTGTGCGGCATCACGTATTTTTTGTAGATAAAGCAATTCTGCTGAACCTGATTTCATGTTAAGTGGATTGCTTCTTAAAGGAATAAAAATTCTATCGGAAGTGTTGCCCGCTCGCCTGTCTTGCTTTCCATCTTCATCTCTTGCTTTTGCAATAGAAGCCACAAAAAACGGAAGAGCGACATTATTACTATCTATCCCATTTTCTTTATCTAAATTCTTTTGCAAACATTCAATAAAGGCATCTTGTAAGGCTTTGTACGTTGCAGAGAGCTGCCCTTTTCCACCGTCAATAAGCAAAAGATCAGGAAATGGTCTTTTGCCCTCAAAGGAGCTAATAATACGAAGTTTTGCCCATGACGCAAGAGCTAGATAATCGTCACCATTGGCATCAATATTCCACGCTCTATATTCTTCTTTCATTTCAACACCTTTATCAAATACGACCATACCTACCTTTGTTGAAGCACCAAAAGTATGCGAAACGTCAACACATTCTATTCTTTCAATTGCTTTTTCAGATGAAAAATAAGGAGCAAGAATGTCCCCTATTGGTTTTTGTGTTTTGTTTCTAAGACTTTCACGGGCGTTTTGCTGTGCAATTTCTACTAATCGATTTTCATCTTGACTTTTAGGAAGTCGAATACGAACTTGTGCTTGAATTTTTTGTGCTGAAATATTTAGATTATTTGCTCTTAATTCAGTAAGCATTTGTGCAAGAGCTTCAAGTTCTTCGTTTTTTTCTTCAATTTTTTCAACTGAGTTTTCAACTGATTTTTCATCAGTTTTTTCTATGAACCCATCTGAATTATTGATTTTATTATCATCTAATCTTTCAGGCTTTTTCTCATCTATTTGATTATCTAGTTGTCTATCTAATTGACTATCAAAACTTTGTGGAATAAAGGGCAGAAGAATATGCTCTGGTATATAGGCCGAAGAATAATATTGCGTAAGAAAAGTAAGCAAAAGCTCATGCGATTCTTCAAAGCCAAGCCCCTGCCAATGAAAAGTACGTGAATCTATCATAAGCCCATTACGCACAAAGACAAGACCAAGGGAAAGACCATAGCTTGACTCAACAAGTCCAAGTATATCTCTATCAGAACCATCAGTAAGTACGACACTTTGCTTTTCAAGTGTTTTTTCAATAGCTTGGAGCTGATCTCTATGAAGAGCGGCTTGCTCAAAATCTAGGTTTTCCGAAGCCTCCATCATAGCTTGAGAAATTTCCTCTCGCAATTCCTTAGACTTACCATTGAGCAACATACTAACTTTGTGCACAACTTTAGCGTATTCGCTTGTGCTCACTTCTTCTGTGCACGGGGCGAGGCATTGCCCAATATAGTGGTAAAGACAAGGGCGCACTCTATTATTAAAAGATTTGTCAGAACAGCGCCTTAGCGGGAAAATTCTATGAATATTTTTCCATGTTTCTTTAGCAGAAAAACCAGAAGTAAAAGGGCCATAATATTTTGCGCCGTCTTTTTTTACAGCTCTTGTGATTTCTAAGCGTGGATAAGGATCTTTAACCGAAAATTTATACAAAACATATTGTTTATCGTCACGCAGAACAATATTATAGCGTGGTCTATGCTTTTTTATAAGAGAAGCTTCAAGCAATAGCGCCTCTTTTTCGGTCATTGTCGTAATTGTATCTATGGAAAGGGCGTGCGAAAGCATAAGACGAGTTTTTGGCGTCAAAGCGTGATCGGGGCGAAAGTAAGAAAAGACACGCTTTCTTAAATTCACAGCTTTGCCCACATAAATTATCTTATTTTGCGCATCTTTATAAAGATATACCCCAGAACTTGTAGGTATTGTTTCAGCTAGTGGCCTTTCCATAGATACTACAATCTATTACTTTTCGCTTGGCATAACACGCAATAAATACGCATTTTCAGGCTTTAGATATTTCTTAGCTACTTCCTGCACTTCTTCTGGTGTAACCACAAGAGATTTATCAATAAATTCTTGTTGAAATTCATAAGAACGATTAAGATAAGCATTATTTGTCGCTTCTGCTACTCTTGAATTGAGCGATTGACTTGAAGAAATATATGAAGTTTGAATGCCTTTTTTTGCTCTATCCAACATTTCTATTGGTAGTGGCTCATTTTGCACATCTTCAACAATTTTTGCAAAGGCTGGCAGAATCTTATCATGGTTGGCAGGATCAGAATTTACATAGAAACCAAAAATCCCTGTCGCTGGTAAGAATTGTGCAATAGGCGCAGTTGAATACGCAAGGGCTTGTTTATCACGAATTTCTTTGAACATTATTCCCGACATATCGCCAAGCGCACCATAAAGCACACGCAAAGCGGCAGCGTCTTCATGTGTATAAGGCACAGCAGGGAATAATTGTAAGATATATTCGTGGTTTGCCTCTTCCATATAGATATTTTTTTCTTTTTCTTTATTGAAATCAGGAGCGTCAAGTAGCTTGAATTCTTTACTATTCACAGGCAATGAATTAACAAAATTGAAAACATTTTCTAATGTAAAGTCACCAGCAACAACGAAAATCCAAGG
>CAYJDN010000015.1:2689-16375 GCA_964368925.1 uncultured Desulfovibrionaceae bacterium
CTTTTTGCTCATTCCACAATTTTTTCACATCTCTTACACTGAAATCTTCAACTATTTCACGTGTCCCCATAGAGGTATAAGCATAAGCATTGCCCTCAAAAATGCTCTTGTTCATTTCAGAAAAAATTCGCATATCTGCTCTTTCTTCATTCTCACGCAAAGCAACAAGAGTTTCATCTTGTATACGTTCAAAATCTTTTTTATCAAAAGCTGGCGAATTCATAACAGATTTTAATTGCGCATACGCTTCTGCTTCAAATTGTTTAGGAGCGTCAAGTCCAAGTGTGAATGTTTCACGTGAAGTATTCGCCGTGATGCTTATCGCTCTTTTCGTGAGATAGTCTGAAAATTCTTCCACCGACATAGCTTTTGTGGCTTCTGTCAAATTATTTGCCATAAGAGCTGAAAGTCCTTGCTCATCTTCATCCAAAAGACTGTTACCTCCAGCAAAAGTTAGCCCACTAACAAAGAAAGGCATAATTGTATCAGGAATGAGAACAACTTTTGAACCTTTTGCATAATCAATAACTATGCGTTTATCAGTCATTTCAACTATTTTAGCCTTTTTAGGCAAATATTTTTCTATATCTTCCTCTTTAATACTTGTACTAGCAATTTCGCTTTCTTTTGGACTTTTCCAAAGCGCATTTAGTTCAGCAGTAAAATTTGGTAAACTATTATTTTCTATAACTTCTTTTGGGGCAAGCACTGTTATTGAAGCATTGTTTGGTTGTATATATTTTTCAACTTCTTCAAAGATTGAATCTAAGCTAAGATTCTGAATTGTATTGAGATAATTTTCTTCTGAAAATTCGCCTGGTGTTTCAAATTCTAACCCCCCAACAAAGGAAGAATGACCTTGAATAGTGCTTTTTCTTCTTTGGAAGCTCACTTCATATAAGAATTTTGCTGTGTCTAAATCTTCTTCATTAAAAGATTTTTGCGAAAGATTTGACATAATTGTGACAAACTTTTCCCAAAAAGCATCGACTTTGTCCACTTCAACATCAGCACTAATAATAAAAAGGCTCACTTGTCTAAAGCCAAGATTATAAGCTGAAATACCATTGACTAAATTCTCATCTAATTCAAATTCTTTCACTAAAATTGAAGTATCTAAAGCACCAAAAAGAAGAGAAAAAACGTCTAATGCTCTTGATTTATTTGCTAAAGTAGATGGCGCAGGAAAGGCAATATTTATAAGCACACTACTTCCACTGCCTTCCTCTATAGCCACTCTAGCACCATTATTTAAGGGTAATTCGATAGAGCTAGGCGCAGAAGTGATATTTTGATTTTTTTTGTCGCCAAAATACTTTTCAGCTTCAATAAGCACTTCATTTTTATCAATATCTCCAACAACAACTAAGAGCATATTTTGAGGATTATAGAATTTATTTCTATACGCATCTATATCATCTACTGTGATTGAAGCCACACTTTCTTCTGATCCAAGCACATTATGCGCATATTTTGTCCCCTCAAGGGCTAGAGAAATAGTGTTTTCATAAAGGCGCATCTGTGGCTCTTCACGTCTTTGCCCCATTTCAGCATAAATAACTTTCTTTTCTTCTTCCAATATATCTGCGTCAATCACAGGATAAAGCGCCATATCAGCTACAACATCAAGGCCTTTTTTCCATTCGCTTGCTGGCAAACTGCAATAATAAACCGTTTCATCGCTTGATGTATAGGCGTTAAAATCGCCCCCTGCTGCCTCTATAACATTGGCTAAAGTGCCATCAGGATATTTTTCAGTGCCACGAAAGACGATATGCTCTAAAACATGGCTAATACCCGCTTTTTCCACATCTTCATAAGCTCCGCCAGCTTCAACATAAAGCCTAACTGACACAAGCGGTGCCCTATCGTCTTCAACAATCAACACACGTAGTCCATTTTCTAAGCGAGTCACATTATTTACTGCATAGGCTTCTGTATCTAAGCTAAATAATAGAAGAAAGGCACAAGAAAAAAGAGTGCAATAAGTATATATTTTATTCATTTTTACTCCGAATATGGCTCTATCAAAATTTGTTCAAAGCATAAATCATAATTTCTATTTTACTCAATATACTTTAAAAAGATAAATCCTTATAGCATTTATATAAGGCAATTTCAATTTATTTTATGTATAGATTTTTTTACAAAAAAAAGGACGCTTTCACGCCCTTTCATTTTATTCATATTCTATTTTCTATAATTACAGTATAATAGAACTTGTTTTTTGTTTTTGTCATATTTATTGAAGTCTTAGCTTTTGTCCTGCTTTGATTGCGGCGGCGTCAGAAAGATTGTTCAATTCCATAATTTCGCTTGTACTTACATTGATTTTACGAGAAATGCCCCATAAAGTGTCGCCTGATTGCACAACATATTCTTGCGGAGTGTTCAGCGCTACTTGTTCGCTCACGGGTGCAATTGTTTGTGGCAATTTGAGAACTTGCCCTGCTTTTATTGAGGAAGCAGACTTGAGATTATTCAATTCCATAATTGTTTCAGTGCTTACTTCAATTTCTCGAGAAATATCCCAAAGAGTATCGCCCGCTTGTACTACATATTCGTCTATAAAAGCATCTTCAATAACAGAAGCTAAAGCTGTGCTTGTACGTGTAGCTACGCTTTTCACTCTTTGGCTTGCGCTTTGATTTGATGCAAGAGTTTCACTTTGCGCATTTGGCAATATCAACACTTGTCCAACTTTTAGGAAAGAAGAATTTGATAAATTATTATATTCTTTGATTTTACTTGAGCTTACATTTTCATTTCTTGAAATATCCCAGAGAGTGTCGCCTTTCTTTACAATATATTCGCTTGCCATTGCAGCCGATTTTGTATTTTTTGGTAATCTTAGGATAGTGCCAAGGCTTAAAGTATCGGCGTCAACATTTTTATTCAAAGCATAAAGATCTTTTATTTCAATATTATATCTGTCGGCAATACCGTAATAGGTGTCGCCATTGCTCACTCTATGTATTGGAGTTGAAGGCAGAGTACTTTGATTTTTACTTGCAGCATTAGCCTTTACATTCTTCGCCACTGCCTTTGTTGGACTTACAGGCGCAGGCGATGTAATTGCCTTTGGTAGAGCCTTACCATGTTGCTGAGGAATGTAAACAATTGAATTTACTTTTAATACTCTAACAGGATTTATGTGTTGTAAAACGCTTACAGGAACTTTTGAAGCTTGCGAAATTCTTGAGAAAGAATCATTTCTACGCACTTTATACGCATAGTAGCCATGACTTTTACTTGTTTTAGCAAGGGCTTGTGACATTAAATGTGCTTTTGATTCAGGGATATGCACATAAACAAATCTATCGCCAGGGCTTACATAGCTTTTTAATGCTGGATTATAGAGATGAAATTCATTCCAAGACATTTTCAATTCTTTAGAAAGAGCCAATAAGTCAGTATTGTTTTTTACTAATGTACTATGTATTTTTGCGCTTGGCTGCGTATTTTTTTGTACTTGAGCTTCAATGCCTAACTCTTCTTTATGATTCATAATTTTAGCCATAGCTAAAAGTCTTGGTACATATTCTAAAGTTTCTTTACGTAAGCGATCTGAACGAGAAAGCATACCATTTGATTGTACTAAATCGCCCAAATTATCAGTACCAGTGCCTCTTAGAGCTTTATTAATCTTGCCTTGTCCTGCATTATAGGCTGAAATAGCTAAGAGCCAGTCGCCAAACCTGTTATAAAGGTCGGTGAGATATTCAGCCGCAGCATGCGTTGATTGATAAGGATCATGACGCCAATCGCCCCACCAGTCTTGTTTTAATCCATAATGACGACCTGTTGCTGGCATAAATTGCCATAAACCTGTTGCGCCAGCAGAAGATTTAGCCTTTATATTATATCCACTTTCAATAAAAGCTAAGTAGCTAATATCTTGTGGTAATCCACGATCAACAAAAATTTGTGTTAAATAATCGCTGTAAGGAAGCGAACGGCCAAGAAACACTTCTAGCATTTCTTCTTTTTCAAGAAAATATTCATAAAATTCAAGAACATCTAACATTTGAGCCTTGCTAAGACCTTTTTCTAATTCACTGGTTTTCAGCAAGATTTCTTTTTGTTTTTCAGTAAGGTCAGTATCATCTAAATCGTCATAATCAAGGCCAGAAGCGTGTCTTAGCTTATGTACTTTAACTTCTTGTTCAGTGTGAGCCACGCTTTCAACATGCTCATTTACATAAGCGTTATTATCATAATTTTCATAATAAGCATTTTCATTTTGCTTAGAAGCACAGCCAGTTAAGGCCAAAGAAAAGAGTAGACAAAAACAAAAAAATAAGCCACAAGGAGAAAAACTTGCTTCTTTGTTTTTATTAAGTTTAGTTGCCATCAACATAATTACATGCTCCTTAAACAAATACTTTTATATTATGTACTAAAAAATCTTATAGGTCAAATACAATAACATGCAAAAATTCAACCCGAAAGACAAAAATCAACAAAATAAACAAGATACACCCTTAAGTTTAGGCATAAAGCCTGTACGTGAACTTTTGGAAAATGATCCTAGTCGCATAGAGTGGGTATATATTCGCAAAGGCCAAAACAGTAATGAAACAAGGCACATACTTGACCTTTGTTCTGAACATGGCATTCGCTTTTCTCTTGTTAATGAAGATGTGCTCAAGCGCCTATCTTCTTCAAATCAAAAAGTAAACCATCAAGGGCTTATTGCAAAGATAAGAGAAGTAAAAACCGTAGCTTTTGAAGATATGCTTATCAATGCCTTTCATGCTCCTTTACCACTTATAGTAGCTCTTGATTCTGTGCAAGACCCTGGAAATGTTGGCACTTTAGCTAGAACCCTTTATGCCTTAGGTGGCGCTGGAATGGTTATGCCATTGCATAATTCAGCCAACCTAAATGTGGGTGCTAAGAAAAGTTCTGCCGGAGCTTTAGACTTCTTGCCCGTAACCAAAGTTACTAATCTTGCTCGATCTTTAGAAGATGCGATCCAAGCTGGTTATACTCTTTATTCGACTTCTCTTGACAAAAACTTTAGCGACGAAAATGAAAAAAAAGAAGCCGCAAATAAGAAAACAGCTTCACTACCTATTTTTAATCCGCTTTTAGATGAGAAAAAACTTGCCTTCCCTGCCGTATTAGTTCTTGGAGGTGAAGACAAAGGCATTAGACCAAATGTGCATAAACGCTGTGATGCTATTTTGCAAATTCCTATGCAGCGCTCTTTCGATTCTTTAAATGTGGCACAAGCTGGCGGTATTCTCATTTCTGCTTTTTTGCGTGCAAAATTATTAAATAGTTAATAGACCCATAACATTCTTCAACTATTTTTACTTATTAGGTTTTGATTTCCTATGAATTTTGATAATAATACATTATATTTTTGGTATAATAGCAACGTAAAGGCGCCTTTAAACCTCGCCATTGAAGAAGCTTTGCTCAATAGCGATTTTACAAAAGAGCATGCTGTTTTTATGCTTTGGCAAAATGCCCCATCTGTGATTATTGGTAAGCATCAAAATGCTTTTGAAGAAGTAGATTTGCCTTTTTTACAAGAAAATTCTATTGATCTTGTGCGCCGTGCAAGTGGTGGTGGCGCTGTATATCACGATTTAGGCAATTTGAATTATACCTTTATCTTGCCAAATTCCTTAGGAAAAATCGAATTTGCGACTGTACTTAATCCTATGGTAGAAGCCCTACAAACACTTGGAATTAATGCTAAATTATCAGGCAGAAACGACATACTTGCTCTTGATACACAAGGAAATGAAAAGAAAATTTCTGGTGCTGCGCAAAATAAGGCGAAGCATGCTACGCTCATTCATGGCACATTAATGATTGATGTAAATCTTGATATTTTAGGGCATGTACTTGCTGGAAATCCTGATAAATACACATCAAAAGGCATAGCATCAGTTCGCTCACGAGTAGCAAATATTAAAGATTTACTTTCTCCAGAGCTTATTCACAATTCTTGCCTTGAACTTGTCAAAAATACATTAATTCAATATTTTATAAATAGTACAACAGAAGAAAAAGCTCTCCCCCTAAAGGTTCAAAATTACATTTATACAAAGGCGCAGAGCATAGCTAACGAGCGCTATAATAATGAAGCGTGGAATTTCAAAAAACACCAACCTTTTCAATTTTCTTGTAGAAAAAAACTCCCTTTCGGCAGTATACGTGTAAATTATAATGTAGAGAATGCGCTCATCACAAATTGTACGCTTGAAGGCGATTTTTTTGCACTCCAAGATATTTCTTTACTAGAAAGCAAGTTCCATAATATAAAATATGATTCTAAAGAAATAAATAAAACTCTTCAAAGCTTTGAAATTGCAGATTTTATTTTAAATGCACCGAAGAAATCTAATCCTGAATATAGGGAAATAGAAACACTATTTTCTTCCATATAAAAACTTGCCTAAGTGAAAAAAATGAATTATATTGAGCGGACTATTTCATTTGGGGTCAAGAATGTCTGAAAAAAAGAATAAGGGGCCGATTAGAGAATTTTTTGAAGCGATATTGATAGCTTTTGTCATTGCAATTGTTATACGCTCCTTTATTATTCAAGCCTACACTATTCCATCTGGTTCAATGCTAGAAACCTTGCAAATTGGCGATTATTTACTCGTAAATAAATTTCTCTATGGTGTTAAAAATCCTTTCACTGATGAATATATCATTGAGGGGGCTGACCCTGAAATAGGCGATATTATTGTATTTCCTTTTCCAAATGACCCATCAGTTGACTATATTAAGCGTATTGTTGGAACGCCAGGCGACACTCTTGAAATCAAGAACAAACAGCTTTATCGCAATGGCGAACTTGTGAACGAAGCCTATGTTGAGCATTACCACAATATGATTATTGACGAACGTGACAACATGCCGTTAATCACTGTTCCAGAAGGCAAATATTTTGTGATGGGTGATAATCGTGATCATTCGCTAGATTCACGCTACTGGGGCTTTGTTGATAGAAATAGTATTCACGGTAAGGCGTGGCGCTTTTATTGGTCATGGAATTCAGAAGCTGGACGCCCACGACTCAACCGTATAGGAAAGTTAGTACATCAAGAATAAAAAACAATAAAGAAAGGCAGGTCGCTATGGTTGTTATTCTTAAATCTGGAGCTTTGGACGGTGTAGATGCCTATAAAGTGGAACTAGAACTAGAGCATAACTCAAAAGGCCTGCCTTCTTTTTTGATGGTTGGGCTTGCTGAAGGCGCTGTTAAAGAAGCCAAAGATCGTGTTTTTTCTGCGCTTAGAGCATCACATTTAACCTATCCACAAGGGAAAATTACTGCTAACCTTGCCCCTGCTGACAAGAAGAAAATTGGCTCATTTTACGACCTCCCCCTTGCTGTTGCGCTCTTATGTTCTTCATCTGTGCTTGACTATGAGCATTGCAAAAATAAATTCTTTGCAAGCGAGCTTTCGCTCAATGGCGATTTAAAACCAGTCGCAGGAATTTTACCACTTGCCTTAAGGGCGAAAGAAGATAAATCTGAAGCAATTTTTGTTGCTCCTGAAAATGCACAAGAAGCCGCAATTGTTGAGGGTTTAACTGTTTATGCTGTGAAAAACATTTCAGAACTTGTTGCTTTTTTGCAAGGAAGAATTAATTTAGAACCATATGTTTTTAAAGAATTTTCTAGTGATGAACATAAATATACTTATGATTTCAATGAAGTAAAAGGACAAGAGCAAGCCAAGCGAGCTATAGAAATTGCCGCCGCAGGTTCGCATAATCTTTTATTTATTGGCCCTCCTGGATCGGGCAAAACTATGCTTGCAAAGCGCATTCCAAGCGTATTACCGCCTTTATCTTTTGAAGAAGCGCTCGAAGTCACAAAAATATATAGTGTTTCTGGCACTTTACATAATACAGAACAAAACAAAGGGCTTATACAAACACGTCCTTTTCGCTCGCCGCATCACACAGTGTCAGACATAGCTCTTGTTGGTGGCGGCCGTCTACCAAAGCCTGGCGAAGTATCTATGGCGCATCGTGGAGTTTTGTTTTTAGACGAATTACCCGAATTTCAAAAGAGCGCTCTTGAAGTGCTTCGTCAACCTTTAGAAGACCATTTAGTCACTATTTCACGTGTGACTCATTCCTCAACCTACCCTGCTAATTTCATGCTTGTTGCGGCGATGAATCCTTGTCCTTGTGGCTATGCGACTGATTCAAGTCATACTTGTCTTTGCAGTGTGCATCAAAAACAAAAGTATAAAGCTAAATTATCTGGCCCACTTCTCGATAGAATTGATTTGCACATCGAAGTTCCTGCTGTCCCTTATAAAGACTTAAGATCAGAACAAAGTAGACTTTCTTCTTTGGATATGCGCACAAATATTATTAGGGCAAGAAAGATTCAAGAACAAAGATATATAGACAGTCCTTTTCAAACAAATGCCGACTTGAATGGTAAATATCTTGAAAAATATTGTGCACTTGACATTCAGGAGCATGATTTTTTAGGAACTATTGTTGAAAAATTTGCTCTTTCAGCAAGAGCCTATACAAGAATTTTACGAATTGCTCGTACCATTGCCGATTTAAATGGCGATCTTACTATCAACACCGCTCATTTAGCAGAAGCCGTCAACTATCGTAGTCTTGACAGAAACTATAGCTAGTATTAGGGTGTGTTTCTAAATTAATTCTTTTGCTTTTTGGTGATAGAGCTAAAAAAATTCTCGTGAGCTAAACGTAGCTCTATGGCTAAGTTCCATTTCTGCTGAAATTAAGCTTCGCCAAAATTTTTTTCTTTCATTCATTTATATTTAGATAAACTCCTTCAAGAGAAAAACTTTGTTCCTTGCCCCCTCTCTGATAAAGTCAAAATACTCTTCATTTAGAAGAACACCCTAGAAAAACTTTTATTAAAATTTTTATTGCATTTCGAGTATTAACATGGATTTTCTCCCCGCACTCATTCACATTTCTGTCGCTTTTTTAGGCGTGCTTGTCTTTATCAAAATTCTTATCCTTTTGCACGTACCTACGCCAGCTTTGCTTGGATCGCTCTCATACTTTAGTGTTTTAAATATACTTGGCTATACGCCACCTTTAACAGCAGTATATGTGTCAATGGTTGGGCAATTTGTTATAGGAATAAATCTTTCTTCAAGATTCACACGAGATTCATTAGCACTTTTCAAGCAAGTACCAATCCCTACTCTTGTTTTGACAAGTGCTACATATATATTGTCAATCATCAGCGGTTTTCTCTTCCTGCCCTTTTCTCAAAGCGACATGAAAAGCGTGATGATGGCTATTGCCCCTGGTGGACTTGCCGAAATGTTAGCACTAGGGCAGTCGATGAACGCTGATACGGTTGTCATCACCTTTATGCAAACGGTTAGGCTTATTTCTTGCCTTATCTGCATGCCCTTACTTGTAAAATTTCTCAATAGAAACATCAACATAGAAGAAGCTAATCTTCTAAAAGTGCAAAGTTCTTCACGCTCTCCCCTAGACAAAAGAGAACTCATACCGCTTGTTATCTGCGCCTTTTTACTTACTTATCAATTTGCGCAATGGGAAGTGCCAGCGGGATTTGTTCTTGGGCCACTATTTGCGAGTACTTGTTATTTATTAATACGCAACAAAGATCTAACTTTCCCTAAAACTGTCTTTTATTTCGGGCATATATGTATTGGTTTCGGCTCGTCTTCAAATATTAATGCAACAGCGCTTGCCGCCTTTGGTGAACTCTTTATCCCAACGATATTTATTGTTTCTTTCAATATGCTTTGCGCTATCTTGCTTGGTACTTTCTTGTCGAAAATGACAGGCTGGGATAAAGCCACATGCCAACTTGCTGCCGCACCTGGAGGGCTTATGCAAATGGCAATTACGGCATCAGAACTCAAGGGCAATGTACCTATAGTTATCTTCATGCAAATGGTGCGCCTTGTCGGACTCATCATTCTTTGGCCAATACTCATTACTTTATTCTTTTAGGCTGTGTTTCTAAATATATATTAGAACTGTTCTATAGTCACAAAAAAGCGAAGCTATGCATATCATAACTTCGCTTTTTACATTATAACTATTTGTTATAACAAGTAATTATACTTGAGCAGCAGTGCGTAATGCATCTACCATATCAGTTTGTTCCCAAGTAAATTCAGGAAGTTCACGACCAAAGTGACCATAGCATGATGTTTTAGAATAAATTGGACGTCTTAAGTCTAATTTTTGTGTGATATAATAAGGACGTAAGTCAAATACTTCACGTACAGCTTTTGTAAGAACAGTGTCTGAAATTTCGCTTGTGCCTAATGAAGAAACAAGAACTGAAACAGGATCAGCCACACCAATACAATAAGCAATTTGAACTTCACAACGTGGAGCAAGGCCAGCCGCAACAACGTTTTTCGCAACATAACGAGCCATATAAGCAGCAGAACGATCTACTTTTGAAGGATCTTTACCAGAAAAAGCGCCGCCGCCATGATTACCCATACCGCCATAAGTATCTTGAATGATTTTTCTTCCTGTAAGACCACAGTCACCCATAGGGCCACCAATTACGAAACGGCCAGTAGTATTAATGAAGATTTCACAATCTTTAGGATCAAAATAACCTGTTGGCTCAAGAATTGGATAGATAACTTCTTTTTTAATGCCTTCGATAATATCATCTTGTGAAACTTTATCAGCATGTTGTGAAGAAACAACAACATTGTTTATGCGGATAGGCTTTCCATCTTGATATTCAAAACTTACTTGGGTTTTACCATCAGGACGTAGGAAGTCTAATACACCATCTTTACGAACACGAGCAAGTTGCAAAGATAATTGATGCGCCCAGTAAATCGGCGCTGGCATAAGTGTTTCTGTTTCATTACATGCAAAACCAAACATCATACCTTGATCGCCTGCACCTTGATCTTCTGGCTTAGTACGATCAACACCTTGAGCAATATCAGGCGATTGCTTGTCTACAGAAGAAAGCACAGCACATGTTTGCCAGTCAAAGCCCATATCTGAACTATTATAACCAATGTTTTTAATGGTTTCACGCACTACTTGTGGAAAATCTGCATAACCAGAAGTTGTGATTTCACCAGCAATAACAGCCATACCTGTTGTTACTAATGTTTCACACGCAACACGAGCGTCTTGGTCTTGCTCTAATAAAGTGTCCAAAATAGCGTCTGAAATTTGATCAGCTACTTTATCTGGGTGCCCTTCAGTCACTGACTCAGATGTAAAAAAGTAATTTCCTTTGCTTGGTATCATAATTTTCTCCTATATGATATACTAAAAAGCCAAGATAACTATATCAAGTTTTAGTGATATACTCTTTGTTCAAAGAAATATAGACTAAAATAAAAAAAAAGTCTAGTATCTTTTTTATCAAATTTTGCGTCAGTATTTTGCAAATAATTTTGGGGGAAAAATAATGCACGCCTTTAAGCAAGGAACAATAGACACTTTTTGTTCAGCCTATGCCGTATTAAATGCTTTACAAGTCACACATGGCATCAAACCTGGAGAAGCAAGATTTTTATTTTCAAAACTTATCATGTTATTATCACACGATAAAGATGTCTTAGATAAAGTATTATCATTGCGTACAAATTATATTGCGCTTACAGATACTTTTTTGAAAATGTCTAATGAACTTTTTCCTCTAAAAGTAATAAATCCATTTGAAAACAGTACTTTTAATGAGCAAACACAGTCAGAAGTTATAAAAAATGTCTTCTGGACAGCAATCAGCAATCACCTTGATCCTGATAATCACAAAAGTTGTGTGTTTCAATTTGAAAAACGACTCCCACTCTCGAGTCAGCCGCTTTTTGCTCACTGGACAACAGGACATTCAGTAAGCGGCGATGAATTTCATCTATTCGATTGCAGCCCCGAGCATCACGCTATTCATATTCTCTACAAAGATAAAGTACTATTCAGGCATGCACCAGATCATGAAGGTGAATATTTCTACGTCAACGCTCGCTCGCTAAGGCTTATTGAAAAAAGATAGGATATTCTTTCTTATTAATATTCCATAAGACCGTGAAGTTTTATAAAGACTTGGACTCCACGGGCTTCGCCCTCTGAGTGTAAAAGCGAAGAAAGCCATATAAATTAAGCAAAAAAAAGAGACTCATTGAGTCTCTTTCTTTATATTCAAATATTATTGACCTATCAAAAACTATTTTACAGCTTCTTTTAATGTCTTAGCAGGTGTGAATTTTACTACCTTTGATGCTGGAATTTGAATTTCTTCTTTAGTGCGTGGGTTACAACCCTTACGCGCAGCACGATGTGCTATTTTGAAGCTACCAAAACCAGTTAAAGTGATTGAATCACCTTCTTTTAAACATGTAGTAATAGCATCTATAGTAGCTGATAAAACTGCGTCAGTTTTAGCTTTGCTAGGAAGGTCTGCTGCTTTTTGAATTTGATCAATTAATTCTGCTTTAGTCATGAAATTTCTCCTTAAATAAAATCTTTCAAATGAACACTCACTATTTCTTAATGGTATACTCGATATTTGTCAAGCAAAAAAGGCATAATTTCGTGAATATTCTTATATTTCTTTCATATATATCTTTTTTCAAAACAAGTAACTAGCTAATATTATTAACAAAATAAAAAAGAAGAAAATAAGAAAAAGATAGTTATGCCTAACTCTCTTAATGTTACCTCTATCACATACTTTGCACCTAATCTGAAATCAAACCAATTTCTTTATAATATCTTTTAGCGCCTTCGTGTAATTCAATGCCTGATAAATCACTTATTGCCATGTTGATAGTCAAGCTTTTCACAACAGCATGCGAATTGCCTATTATATCAAGATTTTCCCAAAATGTTTTTGTCATTTCATAAACAAGTTCTTCGTCCATTGAGGCATCGGTAAGCAAAAGCATTTTTACTGCTGTTGTAGAAATGGGTTCTTCTTGATTTGTATAAGTATTAGCGGGAATTGTGAATGAGGAATACCAAGGATATGTGCTTTGAATATCGGCTATCAATTCATCGCTCATACTCACAAGTTTTGCGTTTGCAGTAGTCGTCATTTCGCTCACAGCGGCCGTAGGCAAGCCAGCCATAATCCACACGCCGTCTATTTGCTTATTGCGTATTAAATCAACAGATTCTGTAAATCCAACAAATTGCGCCTTTATATCTTGTGGATATTCCAAACCCAAGGCCGTAAAATGAACACGAGATTCAACTTCCGTAGTACTACCCACAGCGCCCGTAGCAAAAGTTTTGCCTTTAAAATCAATAAGATGTTCCACTCCACTAGCATTAGAAGCAATCACTTGATTAGGATTATAGTATAAACCTGCCAATACTCGCACATCTTCATAAGCACGACCTTTA
The DNA here is from genome assembly GCA_964368925.1 of uncultured Desulfovibrionaceae bacterium. Classification (GTDB taxonomy): domain Bacteria; phylum Desulfobacterota; class Desulfovibrionia; order Desulfovibrionales; family Desulfovibrionaceae; genus CAYJAZ01. The sequence goes on from CAYJDN010000015.1 coordinate 16,046, forward strand.
AAGCCTCTTTGACCGTGAAGTGCCTCATAAGTGATGCTAGAAACAGCAAAGGAAACCTGCGCCTCCTTGCTTTTGAGTAAATTGAGGTTTTGTATGCCTCCATTACTTGCTTGCACACGAACCCTAATATCATCAATCTTATCATTCCAAACACTTGCAATCCCTGCCCCTAATGGATACAAAGCGCCTGTGGTTGAGGCTGTAGGGAAAGCAATATTTGTCTTTCTTGCAAAAGCATGTGTGCTTAATATAAATAATGAAAAACAAGCGCAAGTTGCTAATATCACAAAATATTTTTTAATTTTATTTTCTTTCAACAAAGGCATAGAA
>CAYJDN010000016.1:0-16318 GCA_964368925.1 uncultured Desulfovibrionaceae bacterium
TTGGTTATACAGCGAAAAATTGTTTGTATTCACCAAAATAACTTACAGTCACGCTCTTGCTTTGCTCTTTGCCCTTCTTTGCTAAAGTCACAAAAGCTCTTAATTTGGAAACACATAAATTTTTTAACTTTTAATTATTAATTTTTGATTTTTTGAATTTGTGTTATAGATTTTGTGTATTATGCTTTAACCGGCTTTAATGGTTTGTGTTTTTTGCAGCCACAATTGTTACCGCAACCTTTGCAATCTGGTGAACATGGTTTATCTTTTTTCGGTTTTTGACTTGCTTGCATATAAATTACTCCGTAAAACATGATTAACGCTAACATCGGTAAAATAATTCCAACTTCCATAACTTTTCCTCAACTTTTTTTATGGCTTGTTATGGCAGTAAAGTTAGCTATGTCTAACCGCCATGAGTTAGTTTTAGCTAACTTTGAAAAAAATGTCAAGAACTTTTTAACAATTTTTTTATGAAAAAGAAAATACTTGACAATTAAGTTTATATGACGAATAATTACAAAAGTTAGATTAACAAAACTTTATGAAAACAATAAAAGAATAGGAGTTTTAGTATGAGTAAAGTCATTATTATTTATGGTTCAGAAACAGGTAATACTGAATCTATTGCTGAAAAAATGAAATCAGAATTGGTTGCTAAAGGGCATGAAGTAGATTGTGTGAGTGCATCTGATGCGCCAGCGGACAATTTTGCGGTAGACTATGATTGTGTGCTTATGGGCGCTTCTGTATGGGGCATTGACGAAATTGAATTGCAAAGTGATTTTGCAGATTTTGCAGAAAATTTTGAAAAAATGGGCTTAGAGGGCAAACTTTGTGCGGCTTTTGCTTCAGGCGACACATCTTATGAATATTATTGTGGCGGCGTAGACTTCATTGAAGGTAAATTTGATGATGTTGGCGCAAAAACAATCACCGATGGCCTTAAGGTTGAAGGTGATGCTAGCGATAATAAAGACGCTATTACTGAATTTGTTGAAGCAATTCATAAAGCTATATAGCATACATACATAATAAAAATAAAAGGGGCTTTATGCCCCTTTATGTTTATATGATTTCTTGTTGTGCTTCATTATTTTGTGGAGTATTATGTATAAAAGTTATTCTTGTCTAATGAATAAAATTTGTTAAAACTAACTTCACTATTTTTTTAACGCTTTGATTATATTGAATATATTATAACTTGCGCTCTTTGAAATTTTGTACTAGCATAAATTATTATACAGCTTGTCTTGCGGAGTTGTCATTATGAAAGGCTATAAAATTAGGCATCAAATTCCAGGAAGAGTACGTTTGAGCATTGCTTGTGCTGAGCGTGACGCTCTTTCTTTTGCTTTGCTAGAGAAAAATCTTTCTTCTCTTGCTTGTGTTTCTTCTATGCGTACAAATTTAGCATGCAATAGTTTGGCCGTCAACTATATATATAAGCAAGATTATAGAGCAACTTTATCGCAAATTTTAGATAATGTTGAATTATCTATTCAACAATTGATTGCTGAAAATAAGGTTAATATTTCTAAAATTTCTGAGAGTTTGCAAGTTTCTCATATTTCAAGTTCTTCAAATTCTTTAAGTTCTTCAAAATCATCAAATTTTGCTAAAAAGAAATCTTTCTTTCAAAAAAGAGGGCTTAAAGAAAAGCGTCGTGTGATTAAGTTAGAACAATTTATGCAAGCGCAAGAAGAAGATTGCGATTGTAAAAATGCTAAAGAACACAAAGATTTAGTAAGGCCAGCGCTTTTGCGTTTTTCTTCGCTTTCGGCGATTTTTGGTTTAGTGCTTGCAAGACGCATTATTTTTAGTGTACCAATTGCTCAAGGTTTTTTGAGTCCATTAGGACTAGCAAGTGTTTTATTTTCTTTACCTTTGTTAAAATCTGGTTTTGAGCAAGCGAAAAAGAAGAAAGTTTCGCTTGATGCCTTTTTAGGCACAGGTTGTGTTGTCACGGCATTCAGCTCACAGGCTTTAGCTGCATTTGAAATTTTGTGGATTAATGCTGGTGCTGAACTTTTGACTGCCTATGTGACTGAACGTTCACGCAAATCAATTTCTAGTATTTTACAAGTGACTTCGCATCACACATTCACTTTAGTTGATGGGATTGAAATTGAAACAAAGGTGACAGATTTAAAAGAGGGCGATGTTGTTGTTCTTCATACAGGTGAAAAAGTCTGTGTTGATGGGGAAATTATTGATGGTCATGCTCTTTTAGATGAAGCTCCTATTTCAGGAAGACCAGATTTAGTGCAAAAAAGCATTGGTGATTCTGTTTTAGCTGGTACTTTCGTAAATCAGGGCTTGATTTATGTTTGTGCCAAACAAGTGGGCGATCAAACCTATCTTTCTCGTGTGCTTTGCCTTGTAGAAGATGAAATAAAAAACAAAGCCCCCCTTGAAGCTATGGCTGATAAATTGGCGAAAAAGCTTATATTTTTAGGCTTTATAGCTACTGGCGGAACATTCTTACTTACGCAAAGCATAAGTCGTGCATTTACTGTTTTACTTGTTATGGCTTGTCCTTGTGCTACGGCGCTTTCAGCAAGTACGGCTATTAATGCTTCAATCAATGTTGCTTCAAAGAAGAATATTTTGATTAAGGGTGGTAGGTATTTAGAAGAAGTGAGCAAAATAGATTGTGTTTGCTTTGATAAAACAGGTACTTTGACAGTATCCGAGCCTAAATTGGCAAAAATTATCCCTCTTGATAATCTTAAGAAAATAAGCGCTGCAACAGAAAAAAAGAATGAAGATAGTTTGCTTCAACTTGCTGTTTCAACAGAAATGCACAATCACCACCCAATAGCTCAAGCGATTAAACAAGAAGCTCAATTACGCGGAATTTCACTTATAGCGCATACTTGTTGCGAATATTTTCTAGGTATGGGCATGTCAGCTACTTTGGATAATGATGAAATTTTAGTTGGTAATCATAAGCTTTTAGAATTACAAGGGATAAATAGCGAAATTCTTAGTGGGGCACGTAAGAAAAATCTTACTGAACTTGTTGAAGAAATGCGATTGATGGGTAAAACCGTTCTCTATGTTGCAAAAAATAGAGAAGTAATTGGCTTGCTTACCTTTGATAATCCAATGCGAGCAGAGGCGCAATCTATCATACAAACGCTCAAAGATACGGGCGTAAAAAATATTTACCTCATTACTGGTGACGAAGAAAACACGGCAAGGACTCTATCAGAAGAGCTAAAGCTTAAGGGTTATTATGCTTCAGTAATGCCGACGCAAAAGGCTGAAATAGTAAAAGAACTACAAGCTAAGTATAATTCTGTACTTATGGTAGGCGATGGAATAAATGACGCTGTGGCTCTTGCACAAGCAAATGTTGGTGTTGCTATGGGTGCAGGCGGTTCAGAAGTGGCTGTAGAAGCGGCCGATATTACTTTAGTCAATGATGATTTATGCGGAATAATTTATTTGCATCAATTGAGCAGGGAAACCATAAAGGTAGTGCATCAAAATTTCTGGATTGCTACAAGCTCTAATATTGCTGGTGTTTTACTTGGCGCATTTGGTGTGATTAATCCAGTATTGGCAGGTACTTTGCATATAGCACATACGCTTGGCGTGCTTGCTTCTTCTTCACGTTTGTTGAAGTATGAGGCTATTGAATATCTAAGTCCTTGTGGCGAAAAAGAATATAAATAATTTCAATAACTTTTAGCGAGACTAAAATGAATTTACAAACTTTAATTGCATTAAGAAAATATATAAGCATTGCAAATCACAAAGATAATGCGATAAAATTAAAATATTCACTCAGGCTTCTAGCCGATGCAAAAGTGATGGCATTGATCAAAGAAGCTAGACATTTAGATATGCCAAAAGCAATTTTAGAATCAAATTTAAACCCTTTAACCTCAACAGTAGATTTGAAATACGATCCGAACTACATTGTGCCTTCGGAATTTGAAGAGTTTTTGACTACAAAATCTCGTCCACGTTTTGAAGAATTAGTAGAAAAATATAAAACAATTTTATCAAGTTAGAATAAGTAAAGGAGAAGATATGGGCGCTAAAAATAAGAATAATAAGCAAAATGTAAATAATACTGAACAGTATTACACCTATGATCCAAATTATGGCTTTATACCAGTAAATGAGAATGCGCAAAATGCAAATGATTATGGCCAAGCTATGAATGGACCTAATCCATTTTCTCAACAGCAAGGGCCGTTTCAAACACCTTATTATGGTCGTGGTTTTGGTCGTGGTTATGGCTATGGCAATCAAGCTTTTCATAATCAATACGCTAATCCTATGCAACAAAGCCATATTAATCAGATGAATGCTATGCAAGAGCAAATTAATCAAATGCAAGCTTATATTATGGCCAATGGTCAAAATGCTAATATGGGCGCACAGCTTGACCCAGCAAAAATGCAAGAGATTTACAGTACTTTTGATGATATTGCTCAAGGTAAAGCACAGCCAGAAAAACTTTTTTCACTTCTTCAAGGCACTTCCCCTGATTTTTGGAAAGGTTTAGCAATTGGTGCTGGCGCTATTTTATTGTATAATTGCACACCATTGAAAGATGTTGTAGGAAATTTACTTGCGGGCTTCATGGGAAAAAATCCAACAGATGAGAATCTTGACGAAGATGGGTTTTATGTTGAAGATGAATAACTAGCTAATTTTATTATTATTCTTCGGAGAATAATAAAAATCTTTAGCGAAGGAAGTATCCAAAATCTATCAAAATAAAATCAGTTTTTATGTCGAAGATGAATAGATAGCTAGTTTTATTCGTCTTTTACAAACAAATCCATTCTTTAGCGAATGAAGCAACAATTTATATAATAAAGGTAATTATTATGTATAATTATGGAATAAATAGTCCAAGAACAGCTCCCAAATTAGGCGCAACAGCTCTTGGCGGATTGATAGCAGGTGTGGTCACAGGCGCAACAGTAGCGGCGGCTTCTAACGCTCGCAAGCTCAAAAAAGGGAAAATCAGCAAGGAAGAAGCGGCGGCAAATGTTTTGCGTGAAGCTGGTTCAATGGGACTTGCAACCACAATAGGGGTGACAGCAACTGCACTCACACGTACGACAGGTATACTATCCGTAGCTGGCGTGGCGCTTTTTACTGCGGGCTCGAAATATGCAATAGACAGCCTTTTAGAAAAAGCTGAAAAAAAAGCAGATGATGAAGCTAATGATGAAGCAAATGATGAAATAGGCAGTGAAGTATAAAATAGAGTGGTCTTGGATTAGGGTGGATTTCTAAATTAATTCTTTTGCCTGTTGGTGATATAGCTAAAATTTCTTCAATATGCTAAAATTAGCTATACTACAGATGACTATTTTTTCCGACATGAGGCATCGTCAAAAGTTTACTTTTTCGGTCATTTATGTTTGGTGAAACTCCCTCAAGAGAAAAATTTTGTTCCTTGCCAAAAAGCAAAAGCTTGTAATTAAGAAAAACAACTAGAGTTTTTTATAAAATAAAGACATTACTATAATTCTTAACACTCTCAAATTACAAAGGAAATAGTATGAGTAAAACATTTTCCCCTTTTACACAATATGGGCAAAATATGAATCAAAGTCCAATTGATGCTTATAATTTTTATAAGAAAAATATCCCTGCTGCACAAGAAACTATTGAAAATATGGCTTTTAACAGTGCTCAAGAGTCAAGTGCGAATTTTGCACAAAACTTGTTGCCAAAAGCAAATGCAAAAAAATCTTTCTTAGGCATGAATACTTCCTTACTTGCTGGCCTTGTGCTTGGTGCTGGGGCGGCTATTGTAGCGAGTAATCCTAAAGTACAAAAAGCTGTCGTAGGCACAAGCGTTAAAGTTTGGGCTGGTTTGCAAGGGCATATTGAAGAAATGAAAGAGCAAATCCATGATGCAAAAGCTGAATTAAGTCAAGAGGATGAATAGTATGGCAAAAGCTAAACAAAATTCTGATATAATTGATATTGAAATGGTAAATCTTGAGCAAGAAGCACAAAATAATGAAGAAATCATTCAAAATGAAGAAGCAGAAAAAATAAGCTCTACAGAAAAATGTTCTTGTGTAAAAGAGAAGCTTCCAAAAATTAGTAAAATTCAGCAAAGAAAGATTGTAAAAGTTGGTTTGGCGGCTAGTTTGGCCATTACCACTATTGCTGGTGTCGCAAAGTTTCCCTATTCTAAACGTGTCCATAAAGCCGCTGGCTTAGCTATGGTAGGTTTGGCTCTTTTACATATAAAACAGCATCATAGACCAAAAAAGAAGCAATCATAAGACAAAATTATTTTGTAATAAATTGAAAAAACAAGCATAGATCATATCTTAATTATGAGAACATTATGAAAAATACTGCTGTAAAAAAGAAAAGCCCCAATAAATCAAAGGGCTATACAATCTTACATGAAGTGAAAAAGCGTGTGCGTGTGCAATGCAAAGCTTTACTTTCGCCAGATTTAGATAGCTCTTACCTGCAAGCTATGATTGCTGGTATGGCTGGCGTTGAATCTGTGCGCATAAACCTAAAAAATGCTTCACTTATTTTAGAATATGATGGAAAAATCGAAAACAAAGAAAAAGTTCTTAATCTTTTGACCAATATTCCAAAAGAAGCCTATCATAAAGTTCATGCTAAAGAAAAAGAAACAAGCTTGGCAAGCGCCATAACAAAGAGCGCCATTGCGGCTACAACGCCATTTCAAAAGAGATTTCTTAAAGAAAGTTTAAGTTGGTCTTTAGGTTTGCCTACAATAATAGAAGGTATTTCAACTCTTTATAATAGGGGCATTAAAGTAGAAGTTTTAGATGCTTCGGCTGTGCTTTTTTCGCTATTACGTAAGGATTACACGACCTCAAACACTGTTGTGGCCTTGCTTAGCCTTGCATCATGGCTTGAACAATGGACTCAAGAGAAATCTGACGATTTATTAAAACAATTGTTAAAACCGCAGGTTGATACGGTTTGGGTTGAGCGTGATACCACTGAAATGTCTATACCTTTTTCCGAGCTAAAGCTTGATGATATTGTTATTTGCGGTATGGGCGAGCTTGTTCCTGTTGATGGTGTCATTGTTGAGGGTGAAGCGGCTATAAATAAAAGTTCGATCACTGGCGAATCTTTACCAGTACACGTTCAAGCTGGCGATGAAATCCTCTCTGGTTCTGTATTAGAAGACGGCAAATTGAAAATTGCTGCTAAGCATATTGGTCAAGAAACCAGCATGGCAAGAATAAATCGCTTTTTGGAAAATTCTTTACGTAACCCATCTGAATCACAATCAAAAAGTGAAGAATTGGCAGATAAATTAGTGCCTGTTACTTTTGGATTAGGTTTAGGACTTTTTGCGCTCACAAGAGATATTAGACGTGCGGCTTCTGTGCTTACAGTAGATTATTCTTGTGCTATCAAATTAGCCGCTCCTATAGCTGTAAAATCGGCTATGTATAGTGCTGGTGAAAGTGGCGTACTCCTCAAAGGTGGGCAAGCGCTTGATTCATTATCAAAAATCGACACAATTATTTTTGATAAAACTGGCACATTGACTAAGGGTAATTTAGAAATAGTTGATATTATTCCACTAGAAGAAAAAGCTGATGGCAGTATGCTATCGCAAGAAGAATTACTTGCTTTAGCGGCGAGTGCTGAAGAGCATTATGGTCACCCTGTCGCTAGGGCTGTTGTTGCTGAAGCGAAGAAAAGAAAATTGGTTTTTCCAAAGGTGAGTCAGGTGGACTTCATTGTTGCACATGGCGTTTCAGCCTTTGTAAATAATGAACAAATTCTTGTTGGTAGCAGGCATTTCTTTGAAGATGATGAGCACATTGATTGTTCTTTAGCCAATAAATATGAAAGAGAATTGCGTGGTCAGGGCAAGTCTATATTGTATATTGCCCGTGAACAAGCGCTTGTTGGGCTGATAGCCTTACGTGATGAAATTCGTGAAGAGGCTCTTTATACTTTATCGGAGTTAAAAAAGCGTGGTATCAAGAAAATTGTTATGCTCACAGGCGATCATAAAGATACTGCACAAGCCATTTCCTCAGAATTGAAATATATAGATGAAGTGCATTGGGAGCTAAAACCAGAAGATAAAGCCAATATTCTCCTAAAATTACAAAATGATGGGCGAAAAATTGCCTTTGCTGGCGATGGAGTAAATGATGCGCCTGCCCTTTTATCGGCTGATGTTGGAATTTGTATGCCACAAGGCGCTGATTTAGCACGTGAATCTGCTCAAATGATATTGCTTGAGGAAGATTTACGCACTTTATTAGTGGCTAGAGATATTGCAATGCAAACGCAAGAAAGCTTGCAAAATTCTTTCTATTCAACCATAGGCATCAATTCCTTTATTCTTTTACTTGCTTCTTTTGGCAAAATAAATCCTGTTGCCTCTGCCTTCTTGCATAATGCAGGAACGCTTGGTATATTGGCTTATGCAGCAAAAACTGCGGGTAAAAAGCAGGAGCTTGATCAGAAATAGAGTTTAGTTTTATTTTTTATAATTATGTTTACAACTTATTGTATTTATTACAATTTGGAGAAGATTATGTTCACAACTTTTAGCAAAGCCCCCTCAGGAATACTTTTAAAATTAGAACAAATTGATGATAAAAAGCTTCAAAATGCTCTTTTTCGTATGGGTGTTGTTGAACAAAAAACAGTATATAAAATGGACGTTGAGGCCGATACGCATAGTGTGCGCATAAAAAGTGCTATAGGCGAAACTATTCTTGCTGGCGGCATGGGCGGCAAAATTCTTGCTCATCTTGATGATGGTAGAATGATTCCGCTTGTTGAAATGAAGCCTAAAGAACATGCTCACATTGAAACTATTGAGGGCGGCGAAGAATTGCAAGCCGCTATAGCCGCTTTGGGGCTTAACAATGGTGATGAATTTGAACTTGTGCGCATTATGCCTTCAATGCAATACATTACTGAAATAAATGGCAAAAAAATCAAACTTTCTGAAGGAATGGCCGCAAAAATATTAGGCACAATGCCCTCTATCACAAAAAATTCTAAGAAAGTTAATCTTGTGCAATTTGCAAATGCTAGTGTGAATATGCCATTTACTGTAAAGAAAATTATTGGAGGAAAAAACTCTAATAGAATTATGCATTCTTATAATATCAAAGAAAATGACTGCCTTACCTTACTTTCTGTTGAAAATGCTCCTATTTATAATATGAGTAAAAATAATAGATTCATGCTTGTCACAAACGAAGGCTTGCGTGTCTTTTTAGAAAAAGAACAAGCTATGAGTTTGGTTGTGTCTATTGTTTAATTTATTTTGCATTATTAATCCATAAACATATTCTAATAAGCTAAAATGTTTTATTATTTTTTACAACTTTTTTGCTTGTCTTTTTTGTTGCAATTATGAACAAATTCAAGTATATTGATATAGCTTAGGTCTAAGAATAAATGAATAAAAAAATAAATTTATTGTGAGAGTGTGAATGGATAGAGTTAGATATTGGAGCAAAAATGAGTCATAATGTAGAAGATTTTTTCCAAGATATGATAGAAAAACTTAGCATACTGAATGAAGAAATTTCTAAGCATGATTTTTTAATGGAAATGTGTCATTTTTTTGATATATCCCATGCTTTTATCTATGAATATAACTACACTGGCGAATTTTTAAGAAAAGAATATTTTGAATTAGTCAAAAACAATCCTCTCCCTGAAAATATAGACATGAAGGAAATGCTTGGGCTAGAACTTTTAAGTGAACTATGTTCGCAAAAAGTTATAATTTGCCTTGGCGACGGGCCTACTAATAAATTAGAAGAAAAACTTGCACAAATTTTCAATATAAATACTTTCATCTTTATTCCTATTCTCAATCAAAATTACGAACTTGCTGGTTTTTTGGGCATTTGCGATAGAAGAAAAGAAGTAAGACATGCAAAAGCCGACATAAATAAAGCTTGTTCCTTACTTACTTTATTGGGGAATACTGTAAAATTAGAAATGTTCCAAAAAGGAATTGCTAATGCTGAAGCCGCTTTAGGCAATGTGCTTGACCACATTGGCATTGATATTTATGTGAATGATTATTACACGCATGATGTTTTATATGCAAATAAATCTATGGCTGCGCCTTATGGAGGCGTAGAAAACATGATTGGTAAGAAATGCTGGCAGTCTATTTTTGATGATAAATCAGCCCCTTGCGAATTTTGCCCGCAACCACGCTTATTAGATGAAGATGGAAATTTGAATAAAACATATCAATGGGATTATGAGCGACCTTTTGATAAATCGTGGTTTAGAGTGCTTAGTTCGTCATTTCCTTGGACTGATGGCAGAATTGCGCACTTAGTGGCAAGCATAGATATTACAGAAAGTAAAAAAAGCCAAATATTTATTGAAAATCTTGCTCAATATGATTATCTTACAGGTCTTTTAAATAGAAGATCTTTGCATGAAGACATAGAAGCCTTTATTTCTGATAATAACAAATTTGGTGCAGAATGGTATGTGCTTTTTTGTGATTTAGATGGCTTTAAAGCTATCAATGACACTTTGGGGCATGAAGCTGGCGATACTTTATTGAAAAATTTAGCAAACGATTTAAAAGAGATAAATTCAGATTGCATGAGAGCTTATAGGCAGGGTGGCGATGAATTTGTTTTACTATTGAAAGATTGCGGTTTTGATGAACGAACACAAGATAAAATTGAAAAATTGCTTGATGTTTTCCACAAAGAATATTGCTATGACGGGCAAGAGATGCCCTATGGTTGCAGTATTGGAATTGCACACTATCCATCGCAAGCAAGCACCGCTAAAGAGATTTTCCGTTTGGCTGATACTGCTATGTATTGCGTGAAAAAAGAGGGCAGGGGATCTGTTCGTTTTTGCTTCAATGGTGGATTTCATAAAATGAATGAGTATTTCAAAATTAAACATTTAAATTAGAGCTTTTGCCTTTTTGCATAAAACAAAGTTTTCACTTTAGGTGTTTATCCAAACATAAATGACTAAAAACATTCTACTATAGTCTTGCTTATATCGTGTTATTTCAATAAATTATAAAAATTTATTTTGAAATGAAAGAAAGATGAAAGATTTATCTTATTTTCTTTCTTAAATCTTTTCAAAATGCTAAAAATTAGTTTTATTTTCTTTGTTATTCTTTATTCTCTGAAGAAATTATATCTTCTTGTTATTTTAGATTTTTCTTTTATAATGCTTTCAATTCATTATAAATAAAGCCAAAGGGATAGATATGAAAATTTTAGTTGTAGATGATGATAATGACATCAGAAATCTTATAAAAATATATTTATTGAATGAATCTTATGAAGTTTATGAAGCTGAAAATGGCTTAGCTGCTTTAAAAATTCTTGAGGCTGATAGCGATAATAGCATAGATTTAATCTTGCTTGATGCTATGATGCCAGAAATGAACGGCATTGAAACGTGCATTGAAATTAGGAAAAAATATACTTTACCAATAATTTTTCTTACGGCAAAATCTGAAGATATGGATAAATTCACGGGCTTTTCTTCTGGCGCCGATGATTACATAACGAAGCCTTTCAATCCAATTGATCTACTGTCACGCATTAAGGCTCACGTACGACGCTATAGAAATTATACACAAGCAAATTCACAAGTGCAAATTCCCTTATCAAAACTTGATGAAGTTGAATATATTGATTTGATTGTTAATTTTTCAGGTAGAACAGTCACAAAAAGAGGCGAACCAATCAAACTCACAAAGATAGAATTTTCTATTTTAGAACTCTTTTTGAAGAATAGAAAGCGTGTATATAGCCTAGAGCAAATTTATTCTAATGTTTGGGGTGAATATAATATTTTAAATGCTGAAAGTACTGTATCTGTGCATATTAGAAATTTAAGAAATAAAATTGAAGATGATATAGCAAATCCAAATTACATTAAAACTGTGTGGGGAGTGGGCTATCGTGTGGATTAAAAAAATAGATTATTCTTTATATATCTCACTCTTATTTCAAATGATTTTTGCTACGCTTCTAAGCATAGGCTTATTTATGAGCATTGTGACTATAGCAGATTATTTTGAAGCGAAAGCTATGCATAGGCATTTTGAAGAAGAAAAATATGAAATTGAGAAATTTGTTGAAGAAATAAAGACTGAAGTTGCTCTTCATAATTTAACGCTTGAAGAAGCGCAAGATGAAGAATATGAAAGAGATAATTATGAAGTCGATATTTACGCAAATTATGATGCAGAGCTTGCAAAATTCAACTATTTTTCAAGTAATAATTATATTTTTAATGCTAGTTTTGCCGGTCAAGACGGTTTCTTAGTTTTTGAATCGGAAGAAGCAGAAGCTTTTTATGAATCAATGCCTATCATTGCTGGTGTATTATCACTTATCATCTTCTTTTCATTATCAATTCGCATTATTTTCAATCTTGTTTCATATATTAAAGTCATTGAAGACGGAATAAAAAAACTTTCTGATGATGATGAATCTTATAAAATTCCAGTAATTGGGCAAAATGAACTTGCAAGACTCGCTAAAAGTGTGAATGAAATCAAAGAAGAATTGCATAAAAAAACCAAGAAAGAAAGAGCTGATGAGCTCTATCAAAGAATGCTTATTACTAATATTTCCCACGACTTACGCACTCCACTTACTTCTATACTGGGCTATTTAGATTTGGCAAAGAAAAATACTCTCGCAGATAATGCTAATCATGATTATCTTTCCATTGCACAAAAAAACGGATTTAGACTTGAAAAGCTCATAAACGACTTATTTCTTTATAGTAAAATTCTTAGTGAAGATATACAAATGAATTATAAAGAAGTGAATGTGCTTATTTTATTGAAACAGATTTTAGAGCTAAAATCGCAAAATATTCAATTATCTAGCAATCTTGAAGATGCTATTGTTGTGGTAGATATTGAATATTTTCATAGAATCATTGACAATCTTCTTGATAACGCCATAAAGTATAGCACTAGTGCCGATGAAATTAAATTAGATATTTTCGAAAAATCAGGTAGGCTTCATCTTGTGATTGAAAATCCTACGAATGAAGATTTGTCTAATAAAATCAATCTGCTTACAAATAGATTATATACGGCAGATGAAAACAGAAAACAGGGCTCTTCTGGGCTTGGTTTGTCTATTGTTTTAGAATTATGCAAAAAAATGAATGCCGATTTTACTATTAAATATACTGATAATATAGTGAAGGCTCTTGTCGTGCTTGATAGTGTGAAGAAAGGGCAAAAGTAAATCTTTCAACTTTCTTTCAAAAATCTTCTCTAACTTTTTTGTAAAAGCTAAAAGGAATTTTTATAAACAATCGTATATTAGAAGCATAAACAACAAAGGAGAATTATTATGAAAATTTTATCACTTATTTTATTATCAACAATCATCGCAAGTCCTGCCTTAGCAGATTACAAAGGGCCAATCGCTAGCAATTATAAAGTAAGCACAGTTGAAGAAGCGAAAAAAGCTTCTGATGACACACAAATGTTGCTTGAGGGACATATCATCAATAGAATTGATGACGAAAATTATACTTTCCAAGATAAAACAGGTACTATCCTCATTGAAATTGATAAAGAAGATTTGCCAAAGGAACACTTTAATCAAGATAATTTAGTGAAAATTTTTGGCGAAGTAGAAAAAGACTTACTTGAAGACGCTGAATTTGAAGTTAAACTCATTGAAATAGTAAAATAAAGCTTGAATTTATAATAAAGGGGCTAGAAATGCAAAGTAAGAACGCAATAAGTAATCTAAAAAATAGATATGTGGCTGTATTAAAAAAATGTAGGCTGTTGAATACTTTTGGTACATTGGCACTAGCAGGACTTATCACTTGTTTTGCAAGCCCTGCCTTAGCAATACAAAGTGTTTCTGACGGCAATCAGGCAACTTTTAAGAATGCTTTAGCTAATATTCTTGATGATGACATTAATGTTACAAGTACCATTTATTTTAATCAAGCAAATCAAAGTTATGGCAATCTAACAGAAGATTTTGATATTAGAAATGCTGGAATTATGGGCTTGTTTGGAGAAATAAGCGCAACAAATTTAGAATTTAATAATTTAGATTTTGAAAATTTCACGCACGGTGTTTTCCAAGTACAAAATGGAAATTCTGTTGTGATGCAAAAAGTAAATTTTAGCAATAACATCACGACTAATTCCAATTATAAAGCTGGTGCTATTCATAATTTTGGCAATTTGACCATAATAGATACAGATTTTGAAAATAACTCATCAAATCAAAATGCAACAGCTGGCGCAATTTTTAATGAAAATAATGCTGTTTTAACCATTGTTGCGCAGAATGATGATGTAGAATTTGAAAGAAATTTTGTGAATTCAACATCAAATGCAATTACGAATTATGGTATTTTAAATTTGAATTCAAGCTCTACTAATAATAAAATCACCCTTGATGATAGTGTCGTAAATGGTGCTACAGGAAATATTATTATAAATAAGGGGTATAGCGGCACAGTTGAATTTAATAATGGCCTCATGGCAAGTAGTACTGGTGTCGGTAATGTTGTCTTAGAAAATGGTTTGGCGAAATTTGCGAAAACAACACAAATCAATAGTCTTACAGTTAATGGGGGTAGGATAAGTACTCAAGATAATGGCATTTATCCTATGACAGTCAATACAATAAATGGTTCTAGCCCTCTTAATCTTAGCATTGATGTGGACGCTTCGCAAAAAACTTCCGATGCCATTTTCCTTACAAATCAAACGCTTACTCAAATTAATATTGAAAGTATCAATTTGCTCAATCCTACTTCTGAAAATAATTTTAGCGTAGATCCTTTTGTAAATATTACTCCGACAAATGTAAGCTATACGGGTGGTAGTGTTATAAGTCCTTTATATACTTACAGTGTTACTTACGATACAAACAAGGGGCTTCTTAGTTTTGCTTCTACAAAAGAAGTCAATCCAAGCGTACAAACAAGTGCTGTTTCCACCATAAATGCAAATATGTCACAAATGGCGACAAATAGTAGAGCCTTCACTCGCACAAGCCGCATTATGGCGCTGCCAAATAATGAACGTGTAGCCTATTTGGACACACTCTATGCCGTGAATGATGAAAGTGCTCTTTCTTTAGCTGCAAAACCACAGACTCAAGGAGCGTGGATTGAGCCGCATTTTAATATGGAGAAAGTTAATTTTGAAAATGCCGCTGAATTTGACTACACTTCCTACGGATTTGCAGGCGGTTATGACACAGCTTATTTTCAATTGGGTGCATTAGATACCCTTTTTGGCGCTTACTTAGATTTTAGCATGAGTGAATCAGAAAATACGAATAACGAACTTTCGCAAATGGAAATTTCTCTCGGTGGTTCAGCTACTTTTTTTGTAAATAATTTCTACTTTGGTAGTACAGCTAATATCGGCTATGGCAGCAATGAAATGAGTAATAAATCAGCCAATAATATTTACTATGGTGACGCTAATTATAATACATTGAATTTTGGCTTTGCACTCATCGCTGGTTATTCCCTAGAAATGGGGAATTTTATGCTACAACCAAAAGCTATGCTTTCATACGCAAGAATCAGTGAAGCAGACTACACTACAAAGTCAGGTGCAAAAGTTATTATGGAAGCCGTTAACTCCTTTGAACTTACACCCGCACTACGTGTGGCTATGAATTTTGATAATGCTACACAAATTTACGCTGATGCAAAAGTCATTATTCCAATAAATAATGATGCAAAAGTAAGCGTAGCAGGTATCAACGCACCAGAAATTAGCCAAAGCACATACAGCGAAATTGCCCTCGGTGTTCAGAAAGATTGGTCCAAATTCTCACTCTATGGCGAAGGTTATGGGAAAATTGGCGATCGTGAGGGTTTGGGCGCTAGTCTTGGATTTAAATTTTATTTCTAAGGGTATGAATTGCGGTAATAGTTAGTAGGGATTTTAGGTAGAAATTAAGTATTATAGCATTTTGCATAAAAATTGAGTTAATAAAAAATTCATATTTTTTCCTTAGGCGAGGCGTCATATTTTTTTAGGATAGGAGTGTAGCAGCGCTACATGACTATTCTAAAAAAAGAGGACAACAAAGCATAAGGGAAAATAGGGATTTTTTCTTTTTTTGCCTCCGGCGGCCAAAGGAGCTGCAGCCCCTTTGGAAACCCATATGAAAAATTGGCGATTTATAGAAAATCTGCGCAAGCGCATTTTCTATAAATCGCCAATTTTTGTAGGAGTGTGAAAATTTGTTTATTTTGTTCGCTGTTCACGCTTTACGTGATTTAATGGAAGTTGGACTAGGCTAGGTAAGCGCACTTG
>CAYJDN010000017.1:0-15808 GCA_964368925.1 uncultured Desulfovibrionaceae bacterium
AACTTTTTCAAAAGTTTGGTTTTCCCTCCCCCAAAAATTAAAAAAACAAAAAAATGAATACTTGCCAATCTATTTTAACTATGTTAACAAAGCATGAACCTCTTTTTTGAAAAGTTGGAAGGAAGTATATATGAAGAAAAAATCTTTTACTCCATACATTATAGCTTTTGCGCTTTTTGTTTCTGCCATAGGTTTTATGACATATTCAGGGCTTAATTCAGGAGCTGTTTATTTTCTCAATGTTTCGGAAGCACTTGCTTCAAGTGACACTAATATTGATAAAAACATGCGTCTTTTTGGCACTGTTGGTAGCTACGAGAAAAGTGTAAGTAATGATAGTGTTATCTTTACTTTAGTTGACGCTGAAAAACCAAATCTCACAATGACTGTTACATATTCTGGTGTTATTCCAGATACTTTCGAGCATAACGCCGAAGTAATTTTAGAAGGGAGCATGTCTAATTCACAAGAATTTCATGCAAAAACCTTAATGACAAAATGTCCTTCTAAATACGAAAAAGAAAACCGTACTTAGACTAAATCTTTAGGAATTTTTATGTATATTATCGCACATGCTCTTGAGCTGTTGGCCTTTTTTTGCGCTCTTTTTGCCATAATGCTAGCCGCATTATCATTATATAAGAAAGATGCAGCCCTTTATTTAAAATTTGTAGAAAATGCAAGCTTAGGAATCACACTTTTTCACACACTTGCTTCTATCTTGCTTTTATACGCATTTCTTACTTTTGATTTTTCACTTGTTTATGTAGCAAATTATTCCGACAGAACGCTTCCTTTGTTCTATAGAATAACTGCATTTTGGGCTGGACAAGCTGGTTCATTGCTCTTTTGGGCATTGATGGTTGCTTTGTGTAATGCAGCTTTTCAGTGCACGACAAGCTACAGATCTTTTAGTAATGAAACAAAACAATGGTATTGGATTTTCTATTGCTCTATTATGGCATTTTTCGGGCTTTTGCTTACAACTTGGTCTGATCCTTTTGTGATGAATGCACAAATCCCACTTGATGGGCGTGGCATGAATCCACTCTTACAAAACCCTGGAATGATTATACATCCACCATTACTCTTCTTAGGCTATGGCGGCTTCACAATTCCATCATGTTTAGCGCTGGCTCAGTCTATGAGTAAGAATCAAGCTATTGAAAACACTTGGTTTGAAATTGGGCGTCCTTTTATTATAAGCGCTTGGATTTTCCTTAGTGCTGGTATTTTACTTGGCGCATGGTGGGCATATATGGAACTTGGCTGGGGTGGCTATTGGGCTTGGGATCCAGTTGAAAATGCAAGTCTACTCCCTTGGCTTATCGCTACTGCGGCTCTGCATACTTTAATTATTGAGCAAAGAAGAAATAAATTACATAGAGTAAACGTATTTCTTATAGCTCTTACGACGGTTACAGCTTTCTTTGCGACATATTTAGTACGTGGTAATGTTGTGCAATCGGTGCATGCTTTTGGTAGTGGCGGTGTTGGCGATGCCTTACTCATCTTTGTGCTTGCAAGTACTGCTGTTATTTTCTTTGTTGCTTTTAGTGCGCCTATGACTGAAGGAGCTAAAGAATTAGCCAGTGTAAATACAAGAGAAGGTTTCTTGATTTTTACTGCTTGGATTCTTATAACTCTTTCACTTGTAATACTTATTGCAACATTATTCCCTATAATTTCAACTCTTTGGTCAGCTCAATCTATAGGTTTAGACGCTCATTTCTATAATGCCGTATGCCTACCGCTCTTTACGATGATTGCTTTATTGCTTGTGTTCTGCCCATATTTAGGCTGGAATGGTGGCGTAAAAAACACAAAAGAACTTATAACAGTTATCGCTGCTGTAGCTATTGCTGCGATTATCCTCTTTATCAAGGGCTATAGTGATCCTTTAGCGCTGAGCTCTTCAGCTTTAGCAGTTGGAATTATTGTATCTTCTGCAATTCAGATAAAAAAATCTACAAATTATATGCAAAAATTTGCAGCACATGGTGTGCATTTATCCTTTGCTTTGATTGTGCTTGGTGTTGCTTTCTCTGGCGAATATAAATTAGAAAAAGATTATAATATAGCAAGAGGACAATCTGTCCAATTAGGCTCTTATACAATCACTTTGAACGAGCTTTACGAGGGGCAAGCGGCGACTTTTGAATTTCTTGAAGCGGAACTAATTGTTTCAAAAGACAATAAAATTTTAGGGCAGTTGAGCCCACAAAAAAGAATTTATAATAAATTCCCAAGCCAATCATTCTCAGAAGTTGGCACATTGCCAAGCCTTTTAACTGAGGTTTATGCAAGTTTGCATGGTTTAGACAACAATTCAAGGGCAGTATTAAGAATAAGCTTAAATCCGCTTGTAAACTGGATTTGGATTGGTAGTATACTTCTATGTCTTTTCCCTTTCCTTGCCATGAAAATGATAAAAGCAAGGCGTGAAGACGATTAGCCATAAGCTATCACTTTGATTTTATGAAATTAAAGCTTCTTATTTCCTATACAGGAACGCAATATGCAGGTTGGCAGGTGCAAGAAAAATCGCACACGCTCATGCCAACCATTCAAGGCGAAGTTGAAAAATCTTTAAGTCTTTTATTTCATCAAGATATAAGAATTACAGGTGCTAGCCGTACGGATAGTGGCGTGCATGCTGATGAACAAGTAGCTCATTGCACTATTCCATTTTATCCGAATAATATAGCATGGTTGCAAGCTTTAAATAATAACTTACCTGAAGATATACGCATAAAAGACGTGCAATTAGTTGACGATTCCTTTCATGCTCAATATAAATCTATTGGAAAAATATATACATATACTCTATGGACAAATCGAAATTATATTTCCCCAAGACTCACGCCCTTTGCATGGTCTTGTGGGAAATTGAATTTTGAAAAAATAGAACAATGTATACAATATCTTATTGGCACACACGATTTCAAAAGCTTCCAAAATATAGGCACAGAAATTCAATCGACAGTAAGAACTATCTATGCTATTGATGTTGTGCACAGTAATGAATATCAGTGTGATATTATTGTATCTGGTGACGGATTTTTAAAACAAATGGTGCGTAATATCATAGGCTTATTAGTATATGTCGGCAAAGAAAAAATAAGTCCTCTTGAAGCAAAATCGCTTTTAGAAGCGAAGTTTAGAAATTCCATATTTCCAACTGCCCCAGCAAAAGGTTTAACATTAACGAAGGTACTTTATGAAGCAACTGAACATATTACAAGTCATTAATGTGAGATTTTACAATGCTACGGCGTGGTACGCTCTTTATTTGAGTAAAACTTTGTGCGCTCTAGGACATAATTCTACAGTATTAACCCTAGAAAACACACTTTGCGATAAGAAAGCGCAAGAACTTGATATTCCAAGAATTGCCCTCCCCTTTGATCAAAAAAAATTAAAAAACTTCCCTTCAATATATGCCTATATAGATAAAGAATTGGCACGCTTACAACCTGATATTGTCAACTGTCATAGAGGCGAACTTTATCCCCTTTTCGTGTTTTTTAGAAATAAATACGGCTATAAACTTGTGCGAACAAGAGGAGATCAGCGCCCAATCAAAACAAATGGCATAAATAAATTGCTCTATTCTAAGAAAAGTGATGCCCTTATTGCTACAAATAGTCGAATATATAAACAATTAGTTGATGTCTTGCATGTCAATAAAAATAAAGTATTTACGATCTTTGGAGGTGTTGACACTAAAGCTTTCTATAATGACAAAAGTCAGCGTGAAAAAACTAGAGCCCTTTATAATTACACATCAAATGACTGCGTACTTGGCTTGCTTGGCAGATTAGACCCTATAAAAGGGCAAAAAGAAAGCATTTTAGCTCTTTCAAAGCTTGTGCATGAATATAAAATACAAAATGTGAAATTGTGCATTATTGGTTTTGATGATCTCTATCTAAAAAGTAGCGAAATTTATCCTTTAATTGAAGAGCATAATTTACAAGACTATGTCCAAATCACTGGAAAAGTTCAGAATGTTAATGAAGTATTAAATATGTGTGATTTTGGCTGGCTATCTTCAATAGGCTCAGAAGCAATAGCAAGAGCCGCTTTTGAATTTATGGCTTGCGATGTTCCTCTTTTTTCTTCGGAAATTGGCGTTATGCCTGACATTACCATTGAAAAAGCACGCTTCAAAACTGCTGATATTGACAGTATGGCGCAATGTATGGCAAATATTTCTAAAGCCTATGACGAAAAAGACAATTCAGAATTAGCGATACAAACACGTAAAAACATTGAAGAAATCAAACTCTCTCAGCAAGAATTTATTAAAACTATAGACTTAGAGAAATTTGCAAATAAAAGCTTAAAGGTATATACTTCACTTTTAGAAAATCACGAATAAGCAGGTAGCCTATGAATTATCTTTTTGCAAGCGACAATACATCACCCGCTCACCCAAATATAATGCAAGCGATGGTAGACGCTAATCAAAAGGCGGTTATGCCTTATGGACTTGATGAATATTCTTTGCAGACAACAGCTTTCTTTCAAAGTATTTTTGGCAATGAAACAGAAGTTTACTTTGCTCTTTCTGGTACAGGCGCTAATGTTATTGCACTAAAAGCTCTACTTCGCCCGTGGCATGGCGTTATTTGTACTGATATAGCGCATATCAATACAGATGAATGCGGCGCACCAGAAGCGCTTACTGGCTCGAAAATGCTCGTAGTATCAGCAGAAAATGGCAAGCTCAATCCTAAAAATATTCAACAATATTTATTTGATTTGCATAACATTCACCACGCTAAACCAGCTGTTATTTCAATCACTCAAGCAACTGAAATTGGAACTGTCTATAGCATTGATGAAATCAAGGCGATTTCAAAGCTTGCACATGACAATGGCTTACTTGTCCATATGGACGGTGCACGCCTCGCAAATGCGCTCATTGCTGCTGGCACAAGCCCTCAAAGCATGCTTCAAGATTTAAAAAAAATGACCAAAGATGCTGGTGTAGACGTGCTTTCCTTTGGTGGCACTAAAAATGGCATGGTTATGGGCGAAGTCGTTATTTTCTTCCAACCAACGCTGGCTGATGATTTCTACAGATTAAGAAAACAAAGCCTACAACATTATTCAAAAATGCGTTATTTAGGCGCACAATTCACTGCGTATTTCAAAGATTCCCTTTGGTATTACAATGCAAAGCAGGCCAATGACATGGCGCAATATTTAGCCTCTGAGCTTAATAAATTACCGCTCATAAATATTTCTCGCCCTACAGAAATAAATATGGTTTTTGCAACTATGCCCCTAGATTTAATAGAAAAATTGCAAGAAGAATATTATTTTTATGAAATTGATCCAATCATTCACGAAATTCGCCTTGTTTGTTCTTTCCTTACACAAAAAGAAGATATTGATAAATTTGTAGCCAAAATAAAAAAAATTTCATAAAAAGTGAGTCAATATGAAAGCTTATGGAATTATTCCTGCTCGCTATGCAAGCAGCCGTTTTGAGGGTAAACCTCTTGCGCTTATTCATAATAAACCAATGTTTTTGCACGTTTATGAAAGAGCATGCAAGGCTAATCTTGAGTGTGTTTACTTAGCGACTGATGACTTACGCATTCAAAAAGAAGCCCAAAAATATAATGTGCCTTGCATTATGACAAGAGATGATCATAATTCTGGCTCTGACAGGGTCTTTGAAGCGGCTAGCACACTAAACCTTGATGCAAATGCAATTATTGTAAATATACAAGGCGACGAACCTTTATTAGAACCACAAATGCTTAATCAATTAATTGAACCATTCAAAGATGAACAAGTTCAAGTGTCTACCCTTGCAAATGTTTTGCATAAAGTGAATGATAAAGAACGTTTTCTGTCGCCAAATACTGTAAAGATTGTGCTTGACAATATGGGAAAAGCCCTCTATTTTTCTCGCTCGCCCATTCCTTTTTCACGTGACACTGAAACAAATGAAGAAGAACTTCGCTTTTATTCGCATATTGGTTTATATGCCTTTAGATATAAAACTCTAGAAACATTTACAAAATTACCCGCTTCTTCTCTTGAAAACATTGAAAAACTCGAACAATTAAGACTTTTAGAAAATAATATAAACATACAAGTAGTAGGCACCACTTTTACCTCTCTAGGCGTTGACAGCAAAGAAGATTTAGAAAAAGTTGTGCAAATAATGCTCGAAAACCAATAATAAGCAAATTTTATGAAAGAAAAAATAATTTCTCTAAATTTTGATAATAGTGAATATGCAAGCCTTCTTTTTGGGCCATTAAATTCAAATTTAGAATATGTATCAGATCTTACAGGCCTATCACTTTCTTCTTTTGGAAATGATTTAATCATTCAAAGTAATGACAAAAATATTTCCAACAAAGATTTACAGCTTGTAGCCAATGTTTTTAGTCAATGCTATGCCCTAATTAAAGACGGACATGACATAAAGCCAGAAGTTTTTGAACAAACATATAGCTTACTAAAAGAAAAGCCTAATGACGACATTCGTACATTTTATGGCGATAAAACTGTTATTAAAACACCAAAAAAGACAGTTGTAGCAAGAAATGCAGCTCAAAGAAAATATTTAGAGTCTATGCAGAAAAATGATGTTGTTTTTGGCGTTGGCCCTGCTGGCACAGGTAAGACCTATCTAGCCGTAGCTATGGCTCTGCAACAGCTCTTATCAAAGAAAGTAAAGAAAATCATTCTCACTCGCCCTGCTGTTGAAGCAGGCGAAAAGCTTGGTTTTTTACCTGGAACAATGAATGAAAAAATAGATCCTTATTTACAACCATTATTTGATGCTCTTTCTGAAATGCTTGGTCATGCACAATTTATTGCAAGACAAGAAGCAGGAATGATTGAAATTGCGCCTCTTGCTTTTATGCGTGGACGCACTCTTTCTGATGCCTTTGTTATTTTGGACGAAGCGCAAAATACCACTCCTGAACAGATGAAAATGTTCCTCACTCGTTTGGGCTTTGGCTCACGCATGGTGGTTACAGGTGATATTACACAGATTGACTTACTGCCCACTGCGTTGTATGATAACAGCAAGGACGGCAAATGGGCGCCTAGAGTCATTCGCTCTGGCCTTGTTGAAAGCCTTAATATTCTAAAAGATGTAAAAGGCATTGATATATTTAACTTTAGCAATTCCGATGTTGTGCGTCACCCTATGGTGAGCCGTATAGTAGATGCGTATGATACACACAAGAAAAAATAGTCTTACTCCTAAAAAAATACTAAGTACAATAAAATATTGTTTTAAATTCCATTATGCAGGTCTTGCAACATGGAGTATTTATGCAGTTATTTTCTTTCTTTCCATATTGGCTGGCCTAAGGTTTGAAACCAATTCACCACTTTTTATTGCTGGTGAAGTGGCCACAGAAGACGTTATTGCTTCAAGATCTCTAAGAATTGAAGATCCACACGCCACTTTAATTAAGCGTGAGCAAACTTCGGCTTTACAACCGCACATCTATGATATTGATAAAAAAAGCATTAATGTTTTCCATGAAAGAACAATTAATCTATTAAAAGATATTTCTTCAATACCATTAGAAATTGCAAATTTAAATTCCTTTCAGGCCACCTATAATTCTGATAATAAAACAGCCTTTGGAAGCGAGTTTTTCTTCTCTCTTTCTTCTCCAAAAGTGCAAGGCTACATAACTTCGACACTTCTTCCCTTTGCTGAATTACTTTTATCAGAGGGCGTTTTCTCAAATAATCA
Source organism: uncultured Desulfovibrionaceae bacterium (assembly GCA_964368925.1). Classification (GTDB taxonomy): domain Bacteria; phylum Desulfobacterota; class Desulfovibrionia; order Desulfovibrionales; family Desulfovibrionaceae; genus CAYJAZ01. The sequence continues at coordinate 7,751 of CAYJDN010000017.1, forward strand.
AACAACTTCAAGCACAGCACCAATTCTTATAAGAGATGCTGAATCTGGACGTGAAACGCTCCTTACTCCTAATGCAAGCACCCAAAATGTAAGCTCTTTTCAATTACAAATTGGGCAGCAATTAGGAAATGCAAATCTTACTCCAATCGAGAAAAAAGCTGTACTTCAATTAATTGAATACTTTGCGCCAGTAACACTCACGCTCAATCAGGAAGCCACAGCCAAAAGAACGGCAAGTGTTGTTTCTGCTATTCCATCTGTCTATTATTACATAGAAAAAGGCGAACTTATCGTTAGCGAGGGAGAAATTGTAACAAGAGAGGGCCAGTTGAAAATGCAGGCTCTACACAGAATTTCTTCTGGCATCATAGACATACAAAAATCTTTAGGCACATTTATTCTTGCCGTCATCATGTCTTGTGCGCTTTTCATTTCGCCAAGCGCTCAACCAGGTTCATTACTTTATCCAAGAGTGCAATCTTTCTTTGCAGTTTTACTCTTAGTCTTTAGTTTAATTGCGATGTTTGCTGGATATTATCTCAAAACTTTAGATCCAAACATTGCAAATATATTAGCCTATGCTTATCCATTATCAGGCGCAACTTCGCTTACAGCCCTTGTTTTTGCAGCAAGACGCTATTATAGCGTTGGCATTTTACTTTCATTTTTCTGCACAATCTTCTTATGTGAAAGTCTAGCCTTGTTCATCTTCTTCTTTATCAGCAGTATAGTGCATACACTTATCACGCTCAAAGCGCAGACTAGACAAGATTTCTTCTATAATACAATCACCCTATTCCTAGTACAAGTCATACTTGCCCTCGGTTGTGGATTATTTAACATATTTGAAATGGAGCAATTCCCACTCTTACTTGTTGCAATCACTACAAATATTGTTCTTTCACTTCTTCTATTTTTTGCCTTAAGCCCCTTTATTGAAGTTGTTTTTGGCCTTACAACTCGCTTTAGATTAATGGAATTGATGAACTTCGATCAGCCATTATTACAAGAACTTATGGTAACAACTCCTGGTTCATACAATCACTCTATAATAGTGGCTCACCTTGTTGAAGCAGGTGCAAACGCTGTTAAAGCCAATGTACTGCTCGCAAAAGTTGCCGCTCTATACCATGATATTGGTAAGCTTTCCCACCCAAACTACTTTGTCGAAAACCAAGGTGGCGGCCCAAATAAGCATGATACTATTGCCCCTGCTCTTAGCGCTCTTATTCTTGTTTCTCACGTGAAACACGGTGTAGAGCTTGCTCAAAAGCATAGATTAGGTAAAGAAATAACTGACATTATTGCTCAACATCATGGTAATCGTTGCATACATTATTTCTATAATAAGGCTGTGCAAGCACAAACAGGCGAAGGCGAAGCACCAAATGAACAATCATTTTGCTATCCTTATCCAAAGCCGCAAACAAAAGAAGCTGCACTTGTCATGCTTGCAGATGCTATTGAAGCTTCAAGTAGAACATTATCAGACCCGACTCCAGCTCGCATAGAATCTCATGTAAAACAAATTGTGCATGGAATTTATACTGACGGACAACTTGATGAAACTGAAATGACTTTTAGAGATTTGCATAATGTTTCAGCTGCTTTTACACGCATTATGACAGGTCTTTTCCATCAACGTGTTGTTTACCCATCTAAGAAAACTGAGAATAAAAAAACTATTTTTGATACAGCAGAAAAGTAATACTTGTTCACATTCGTACTCAACATATAACACATTGAATATATATGAAATATTTTAGTATAAGTCTTGGTTGCCCAAAAAATAGAGTAGACACTGAAAGATTGCTCGGTTCTTTACCAGATGTTGAAATGGTTGAAGAAATCTTTGATTGTGAAGTTGTCTTTCTAAACACTTGTGCTTTCATTGAGCCAGCAATAAAGGAAACCATACAAACTATTTTTGCTGTCATTGAAGACATGAAAGAAATGTCTTCTCGCCCTTATTTTATTGTTGCTGGTTGTCTTGCAGGTCGCTACGATACAAAAGAATTGCAAAGTGAAATTCCAGAAGTAGATCTTTGGCTCGAACCTGACAATCTTGACACATGGGCAGGCGATGTTTCCAATGCCTTAAAGCTAACTCCTGCTGAAAAAAGCCGTATTATCAGTACTTTACCATCTTATGCTTGGCTTAAGATTGGCGAAGGTTGCAAACATAGATGTTCATTTTGCACAATTCCATCAATTCGCACAAAAAGAGCTTCCTATCCTAAAGAATTCCTTGCGGCTGAAGCCCAATTGGCCGTGAATCAAGGTGCAAAAGAAATAATTTTAGTAGCGCAAGATGTAAGCGCTTGGCAAGACACAACTAAAGATAGCGACTTGCGCCCCTTATTAGACGAACTTTTGAAGATTGATGACCTTTTACGCATTCGCCTTATGTATCTTTATCCATCTGGTTTAACAAATGAATTACTTGATTATATAGCCAAAGCAGACAAAAAATTATTGCCTTATTTTGATGTCCCGCTTCAACATTCGCATGAAGACATTTTGAAGCAAATGGGCCGTCCTTTTAGCTCTAATCCTCTTGAAGTTATTGAAAGAATTAGGCATCATATTCCACATGCGGCATTAAGAACTTCGCTTATTGTTGGTTTCCCTGGAGAAAATGATAATCATTTCAAAAGCCTATGTGATTTTGTTGAAGAAGTTCGCTTCAATAATCTTGGTGTTTTCAGTTATTGCGCAGAAGAAGGCACAAAGGCTTTTGATATGCCAAATCAAGTAGAAGACAGTTTAAAAGACTATCGACGTGACACAATTATGTCTATTCAAGCTGATATTAGCGAAGAAATTTTATCTGCCTATCTTGGCGCAGAAGAAGATATCCTCATAGATCAAGCCAGTGATGAATGGGATGGCCTCTATCTTGGACGCACATGGTTTCAAGCTCCTGATGTCGATGGTATCACCTATATTAGCGGTGAAAACCTACATACAGGACAAATGGTTACAGCTGATATTATAGAAACAAAGGAATACGATTTAGTATCCCTTGCATAAATACATTATATTAACTTTTTACAACTTCATTAGGAGTCTTCAATGAAAAGAAATATCCCTCTTAGCCTCGCATGTGTAGGTATGCTCTTACTTTCTGCTTGTAGCACTAGCACTCAAACAAGCACAGGCCCTAGCAAAAGTCATAGTGAAAGCCAAACAAGCACTCAGCACAGTGACGATGCTTTCCCAATTTCTAAAAGCAATGTTCAAGGTCTTTGGGAAAGAGGCGACCACCTTTATTATTTTGCCGAAGATGGTCAATTCATTAGCTTTACTGATGCAAATGTAGCTGGTGGTAATTGGAAATTTGAAAATTCTACTCTTTTACTGAATCTCTACAATCACAGCTTACAACTTCAAGAAGAAATCCGCTTAAATGGTACTGTTGAAGATGATGAAATGTCGCTTATAGCCCAAGACGGCACACTCACAAAATGGGATAAAGAAGACGATAAAGTGCGCTATATTGAAAGTGAACTCTATTATTTAGAGCGTATAGCACTTCCACCAGAAGTTCTTCTTGAAGTCAATCTTACTCAAAATAAAAACACTCGCTTCCTTTCACGTTCAGTAAGTATTAAACATGGAATGCTTCCTATCGTTTTTCGTACCTATTATTTAGAAGAAAATCTTTTACCAAATATGCCTTTGGAATTAGATATTCTTGTAACACATGAAAATAGCTTCCTTTTTACTGCTAATGAAACCATTCTTTTTGACAGTAAAAATCCGCAAATTGAGCCTATTCGTTTAACTCAACCAAATCCAAATGAAATTTCTGAACTTATCTTACGTTTAGAACCAGCGGCACGTGAACTTGCTAATACATATTGGAAACTTATTGAATTAAATGGTAATGCTGTCTATCAAAATTTTGATACAGAACCACATGTTATTTTCCATAAAACCAGCACAATGTCTTATGCTGGCGACGCAAACGGTAATGATGGCTGCAATTCATTCTTTTCTTCATGGAAAAGAGATGACGATTCTATTCAAGAATTAGACATTGAATTAGGTGGCTCTACCATGCGCCTTTGCAATGATGACAAGCTCAATATGCAAGTAAGAAATTACATGAAAGCACTTTCAGAAGCTGATTCTTACCACATTCAAGGTTCAAGACTCTTTTTGAAAGACGACAGCGACACTTTAGCTATTTTTGAAGCTGTTGACTTACAATAACTATGTTCGATACTGCTCTTGTTCTACGTGTCGGGAAATTTAGGGAATACGACGCATGGGTGCGCCTACTCACGAGAGAACACGGCATTTGCACAGCTTTCGCCTTTGGCGCAAGTAAGAGCCGTAGGCGTTTTGCTGGCTGTCTTGACACGCTTAACATTGTCAATGTTAGTATAGAAAAAAGCAGAAAAAAAGACTTCCTTCAACTCCAAGAAGCGAGTCTATTAAATTCATTCAATCTTCGTTCAGATTGGCGACTTCTAGGCATAGCCACAAATTGCTTGCGCTTTATTGAGGCTCTAGAAATCGCCCCTGAAACGAGTGTTGCTAGCTACGATTTTATCAATGCTTTCTTTGAAGCTCTTGTTCCCTATCAAGAACACCATCAAAGAAGCGCTCACCTCCCCCCTCTTTTCCGCTTCAAACTCGCTTCAATACAAGGATATGCACCACATATGCACTCTTGTGTTCGTTGCAATATTGATTTTGATGAAAGCAATCATCATAGTAATATCTTTTCCGTTCAAGAAGGCGGTGTCATTTGTAAATCTTGTGCGCAAAAGTCCTTTGCAAGCTCCTCTATGCACATTCCAATTACAAAATATACCTTGCTTTTTCTCCAAAAAGTCCAAAGTGAACATATCTCTACGTGGTTAGAAGAAACAATTCCCCCCTACGCTATGAACGAATATGCTAAAATTATTGACGCTTTTGTTCAATATCATCTCAATCTTGAATGGAAATATAATAGATTTGTTCAAATATAATAAACTATTACAAAATTGAAAGTATTACAAAATCTATTGTATAAAAATATGCTTTATGCAATATGCTATAATTCTTGGAGGAAGTAGATGCCTAAACATATCATTTTCCTTATTCATGGCTACACAGCTACAAAATCTTATATGCAGCCTTTTGCAGATCATCTCATTTCTCTGAATTATGCCGTGCATAATGCGAGCATTGCTGGGCATGATGTCGAAGAAAATCAAAGCACAGATGACCTTTTCCCCACTCAAGAATTTATGGATACAAATTTTGAGGATTGGTTTTCTTCAGTTGAAAAACAATTTCTTGAATGTGTAGAAAATGACAATAAAATCACTCTCATAGGTCATTCAATGGGTGGCGTTATTTCGCTAAAACTCGCCGAACTTTATCCGCAACACATTCATGCACTTGTGCCACTAGCCGCACCAGTTTATATGAATAGTCTTTATCCATTAGAATTACGTGTAAAGCCAATGCCACTCATATTACTCCTACATCCGCTTATAAAAAAAGCGCCAAAAGTAAAAAATCCACCACAAAATACTCCCGAATTTTACAACTACCCCCCACAATTAGCTTCACTCTTCAAAAATATAGATATTGTGAGAAATAATCTTTCAAAAATCCATGCACCCACACTCATTATTCAAGCCTTTGACGATCAAAACGTCCCCGATGGCTGTCCATTAGAAATTGCAAGAAAAATATCTTCTGCGCATAAGCTCATAAAATATTACACCATTCACGATCCAAAATCTAATAAGCACAATATTCTTTTTCATCAAGAAGTAAAGGACTTGGTTTATAGGGATATATTAGAATTTTTGGAATCACAGGAAGTTCAAAAAAAATCTCTTCTTTAATTCTTTTTGTGTATTATTCTTTATTTGCAAAAAAAGTAAAAAAGGTCTATAATTTTTTTTAGTAAAAAAATTCATAGAGAGATAGGAAATAACGATGTTAAATAAAGCTATGATTATTGGTAGATTAGGTGCAAAACCCGAGTTAAAATACACAACTTCAGGAGATCCTGCGACAACTTTGAATGTTGCGACTACTGAGGTATATTATGACAGAGAGCGCAACAAGCAGGAGAGGACTGAGTGGCACAGGGTATCTTTATTTGGTAAAGTTGCGGAGCATTGTGCTAATTATCTTGACAAGGGCAGTCTTGTATATGTTGAGGGCAGCATTCAGACACGCAAATGGCAGGACAAGAATGGCCAAGACAGGTATACAACTGAAATTAATGGCCGCACTGTGCAATTTCTTGATAGAAGGGGTGATTCACAAAATCAGGCACCTCGTGACAATCAGCAGCAAAGCTATGGTGGCTATGAAGATTCAGGCTCACCATTTCCTGGACAAGCAAACATGGGCAATAATTCTTCTCAACTTGACGACATGCCATTTTAATTGCTACACTAAGCTCTCTTTTTGGGAGCTTTTTATTTTGCCTATCAACATTCTAGACTTTTTTTATAAATTCTGTAGATGGCAAGCTTTTTGCATTTATAGAAAAAGAGATTAAAAAAAAATATTTTTTGTCAAAATACTGACTAAAATTTGACTATTGCGGAGTAATATATGGAACTTCAAGGAACTCAAAAAACGGCTATACTTCTATTAGCTTTAGGCGACAAATTCACTGCTGAAATATTTAAACGTATGGAAAGAAAGGAAATTGCGGCTATTTCTAAGGCTATTGTTGAACTAGAGCCAGTTCCAAGAGATGTTGTTGAAGCGGTACTTCGCGACTTCCATGGTGAATTAGTGACTTATCAAGATACGGTTATTGGCGGTCAAAATGCTGTTAAGCGTATGCTATTGAAAAACTTAGATTCTGAAACTGCAAAATATATTATGGACAGTTTAAATCTTGATAGTGGTCCAATTCCATTCCGTGAACTTGAAAGAGTGAGCCCACGCACGCTTGCTCAGGTGCTCAGAAACGAGCATCCACAAACGCTTGCACTTATATTAGGTCACTTAAGTGCTGATCATGCAGCGCAATTACTTGCTATGTTACCTATGGGCGTGAGGGCGGAAGTTCTAATGCGTTTGGCGAATTTGGAAACAGTGCCAGAAGAAATGGTACATGAAGTTGATAAAGTATTGCAAAGCCAGCTTATTGCTATGGGTGGCAAGGAAGGCAAGAAGGTTGGTGGCATTCAATCTGTTGCTGAAATTCTCAACCAAGTTGAGCGTGCAACAGAAGAAGAAGTGCTTAGCGAAATTGAAGAAGAATCAGCACAAATGGCTGAAGATATTAGAAATCTTATGTTCGTATTTGAAGATTGTAAAGTGCTTGATGATAAGTCTATGCGTGAAGTACTTAAGGAAGTTAACAATGAAGATCTTACAATGGCTCTTCGTGGTGCTTCTGACGATCTCAAAGAGCGTTTCTTTGGAAATATGTCTGATCGTGCGGCTGAAATGATTAAAGAAGAAATTGAATTTATGGGACCAGCTAAGATTTCTGATGTTGAATCAGCGCAACAAAACATTGTTCGTGTGGTTCGTTCGCTCGAAAGTTCTGGTCGCATAGCTATAAGCAGAGGTGGCAATGATGCCTTCATCTAATACGCAAGCGCAAAAAGATGATAAATCGAGAAACAAAGTATTTCTTGGCCCTAGCAGTACTCAAGAGCTTTTTCTTGACGAAAAAAATACTTTTAGCCTTGCAGAAAAACCGCTCATAGCGAATGAAAAAAAACAAAGTGGCAACAGCACTGTCTTTATGGGTGCTGAAGCTACAAAAGAGCGCAAGCTTAAAGACATGTCTTCTCTATTAAGACATTCTGAAAAAATTCAAACTCTTAACCATAAAGATACTGTAAACACTCAAGAAAATGTTGTTTTTACTGGTGCAACAAAAACAAGAGAACTCTTGCTTAGTGATGTAATTGACAAGGTTCATTCTGTTGAAAAGAAGAAATTACTTACAAAATCTGCAAAAGAAAATGCTTCTGAAACAAGAGTTTTTCTTGGCCCAGAAAGCACAAAAGAAGCGCAACTTGATCAATTAGCAGAAAATCTTAAATGGACTGAAAAAGCAAAAGCCGA
>CAYJDN010000018.1:0-15676 GCA_964368925.1 uncultured Desulfovibrionaceae bacterium
AATAATCAATTCTTCTGTAGTGATTTTATTGTATAAATTAGTGAGTGAATCATTTTGCGCTCTGTTTAAAAGCTGATTAGATTTCTTCACTTCTTCATCAATATCTTCAATGATGAGAAAAGCTTTCTTCGCTGCACCATGTTTATTACGTATCATTACAAGCGAAATTCTAATCCAAATATATTCATTCAATGAGTTTTTTGAACGTACATCAATTGGTTCAATATCTTTACCTTCTATAAAATCTTTAAGTATTTCGTCTAGTTTAGCAACATCATCTGGGTGGAGCAGGCTATTTCTAAACTCCGTAGGGTTACTTAATTCAAAATTTAAATCAGGCGGTAATGTAGAGCTAAAATCAGAGTGAGCAATGACAGAATTGTCTACAATATTCCACTCAAGAATAATTTTTCCTGTATGTTCAGCAAGAATTTTTAAAGATTCGCCTATTAAGTGATTGTTTTCATATTCTTTTTTCTTAGTAGCGTAAATATACCAAAAAGCGAGTAAAAGAATAATGGAATTATTAAAGAGCATGGTGAAAGCGTTTCTTTGATGCAAACGTGTCTTTGATTCAATAAATTCTTTTGGCATAACACTATTGATAATCCAACCATTTATCCCAAGCGGAACATAGTGCATATAGGCTGCGCCGTTAAGCTTGAAATCTGGAAAATCGCTATATTCTATTTCGTATAGATTGTTTTCAGCATCATGAGCAATTGCAAGTTCCTCTAATGCAGGATAGTGCATTTTACCATCAGCTGTTTTTTCTGATTGAGAAAAGAAAGGATCTGTACCAATTTCATTTTCAAAATGCTTTCCTTTACCATCTATGATATGGAAATTTCCAGCATGCACAAAGAGAATGCTTTGATAAATTTCTACAAGCTGTTTTGTTGTAATAACTGCGCACAAGTAGGCATCAATGATATTTTTCTTATTTACAATAGGTGTAAAGAGGGCAATCGCTGATTCTTGTAATTTTTCATCATAATAAATTTCGGTAATAAATTCTTTGTGTTCTGCCATGCTATTGATAATGTTTGGATCAATAACTTTTCCATAAGTACCATCAGAAAGCACTGTTTCGCCGTCAAGAAAAACAACACTAAGATACGCAAATTGCGTGCGAACGAGATTTTCGAATAATGCTTGCTGGCTATGATGATTATATTCACCAAATTCAACAATAGTGCTTGCTTTTTGATGAAGATCGGCAAAATATTCATCTAAAGTGTAGAGTATGGTATTTTTATTATTTTCAGTAACAGCTATAATATTTGCTTTAAGTGAATCAAATTCAATTTCCTTAGTTTGGCTTATAAAATTTGTGACAGTAAAAAAAATCCACAAAGAAAGACCTAAGACAAAAATGACAAAGGTAAAGTCTTTAAAAACATTCTTTTTTTTCAACATAAGGTATAGCTCAAAAGTTAAGAGTTAAATAAGGCTATATCAAAATGCAAATGATTCTACTAAGATAATAAATGATAGTAGTTCTAAAGTCAAGTATGGAAAATGAAAAATAAATTAAATCTATCTAGTTGTAATTTATGAACAAAAAATTAGTCGCAATCGTGCATTTGCGCAATAATTGAATCTGCCAAAGTTGAATAATGTTCAAGTATGGCTTTTTCAATTTTCTTAGGCTTTTTTGTTAAAAGCACTTCATATAATTCATAATGCCTTTTATATAAAGTTTTAGGAGAAGAAGATTTTTGCCAATATTTTGAGAGCAAAAATTTTGAAATTCTGCGAGGTAATTGACGTGAAAGATTTTTAATTACGTCATTGTCACAATATTTTAGAATGAGATTGTGGAAGGTGTCATCAAAGGCAATGTGTTGATCTTCTTGAGTTTTTGTGGTGAGTGAGTTTATATGGTTTTCCAAAGCGTTAAAGTCTTCAGCTGTGTAGAGATGACAAGTTTGAGCTGCTACAAAAGCTTCAAGAGTTGCACCTGCCATATAAGTATCACGAACTTGCTTCTTCGTTAACTTTGCAATGACCTTGCCTTTATTTTGTTCAGAAATCACAAGTCCATCTCTTTCAAGCAAGCAAAGTGCTTCACGAATAGGAGCACGGCTCACTCCAAGTCGCTGTGAAAGCTGTACTTCATTTACTTTATCCCCAGGGGAAAGAGTGCCATCAAGCAAATCTTGTTTTATGATTCCAATAACTTGTTGGCTATATAACTTTTTTTCTAGCAACATGATTACATCCTAAAATAATATACTTAATGTAAAATATTTGTAAATAACTTACACTATTTAGTAAATATACCGTATTTTATATTTTTTGTCAAAGGCGTAATTAAATAAATTCTTGCCTATCCTAGATAGTGTTGTCAAAATTGCTTTTTAGATTCTCTCATTGTCAGATTTCAAAAGCTTTTTCAGTTATTTATGTTTGATAAACTGCTTCAAAGCTCTTTCATCTTCCTTGATATAATTCAAAAAATCATATTTTGACGACACCACCTAAAGTAAATAATTACATAGATAGAAGCAAGAATTTATTATTATATTATGATGTGTTATGCTGTTTTGTTTCTATGTTGTCCCCAAAGTATCACACAAACAAGGGCGGCGCTCACTAAGAAAGCTAATGCCATAATGCCCATTGAGAATCCTAAGCCAAAGTTTGGCATGAGAGGCATAACAACAGAGAAGAAAGGAGTAAAGGTGATTGCTTGAACTGCTACTACCAAGCCCATTTCTACAAGTACAGGAGATTTGAATTTAGGATCAACCACACGAAGAAGTAGAAGAGCATTTGCGCCCGTACCTGTGCCGTAACCTAAAGTAACCATCGCACGTTCCATACCAAATTCTGTGAGTTTGCTTCCTAAGAATACGGTGATAAATACTGAGAATATTGTACCAAATACAACAGCTAAAACAATAGGACCAATGAAGTCTTGTATTGCAGCTACGTTAATGCCTAAGAATACAGCACAAATAAGTAAATCAACACAGCTACTTGTTATAGATTTTGTAAGTCCATTATCAAGTGTATAGTCAGCTTGTAATTTAGTAAGAATGCTTCTGTAAGCAATTGAAACCACTAAACCAAACATAAAGAGCATGCCAAATGCCATTGGTTTTAGTGATGCTGGTAAAAATCCTTCAAGAGCAAGAGCGACAAGGAAGGTAACGCCATATAAAAAGAGCATAAGCGCAAAGTGGTAACCTAATGAGTTTATGCTACCATTATGTGTTGTTTCATAACCAGCAGGTACTTTTTCTGCTTGAGGATCAAGCAAGCCAGTAAGGAAATCTTTTGGTAGGGCTGCATTTTCTTTATCGGCAGTTTTACCAGATTTAACAAGTGTTCTTGCTGTAAAAACACCTACTAAACCAGCGACTAAGAAGCCAGCCGCTGCAAATGTAAAACCAATGTTTACAGCATGTGAAACGCCTAAGCCTTCCCATACAGTACCGTAAGCTTGCGCTTGGCCTGGGCCTTGAGTGAAACCAGCCGCTAATAGAGCACCATTAAGAATGTTGCCATCACCGCCAGTAAAGATATTCCAGCCAGCAAATGCGGCAATACCTAAAAGAACTTGTCCTGCCATTAAAACGTTGAGCATAAGAGCAATCCAGAAAACGCCCTTTGCGATTTTCTTTTTTTCTTGCTTTTGATCAGCTTTAATTAGGCCAATACCTACGAAGTTGAAAGCAAAAAGGTGGAAAGTTATAAAGGTAAATGTGCTTGTTGGTATTGTTTGAAAACCAGCAGAAGTTGGTAGTCCAATAAGATCCAATCTCATTAGAATAAAACCAATGATACCACCAATTAAGCTTGCAGGCATAAGAAAGTTTTGAAAAAGTGTAACTTTAGCTCTTATTATCGTTCCAAGCCACATTAAAAAGCCAATCCACATAAAAGCGCCAATATAAGGCAAGAATGCTTGTGACATAATTTCTCCTGTAAATTTGTTTGATGTATTTCTAAATGAATTCTTTTGCCTTTTTTCTGATAAAGATTAAATCTAATCGGTACAAAGTTAGACCAAAGTGCTTTCTTGAGATGATTTATCTTATAAATAAACTCTCTCAAGAAAAATACTTTGTTCCTTGCCTAAAAGCAAAATCCTTCATTTAGAAACACAATCTAATTAGTTTGATATTAAGCGGATTGAAATCTAAGAGCTGAGCCGTGGCAATGGATAGTATCGTCACCGTTTTTATATGCGACTTTACCATTTACCATAACTAATTCAATACCTTCAACATATTCACGAGGATTTTTTAATGTCACTTTAGAGTTAATGTTTTCTGGCTTAAAGATAACAATATCTGCACATTGACCAAAATCAATCATACCCCTATCTTCAATGCCTAATTGCATAGCAGGAATTGCAGTTAATTTTGCTACTGCTTCTTCTAATGATAGAAGTGGATTTTCATTAAGTACAAAATTATGGAAAAATGCAGATACCCAATCGTAGGTATTCGGCGCAAAAATTCTTTCAGAAAGAGGCCCATCTTTTGCAAGCCCCATACCATCTGATACTACAGATGTGAAAGGATCTTCTAAAGCAATGCTAATATCTTCAATGCTAAAAGCGTCACTTGTGAGCATTACAGCAGAGAAATTGGAAGTGTCTTCTTCTAAGATAAGTGAACAAAATGCTTCCCAACCAGTGCAATTTTTTTGTTTAGCTATTTCAGCAAGTGATAAACCAATAGTATCTTTAGTATTTACGCCGCCAAATTGAAAAACTCTATCCCATTTTTCTTGTGCAACTAATTGCCAAACAGGAGTAGGGTTGTCTTTTAATTTTGCTCTTCCTTCTTCTGTGCTAAGAAGTTCTTTCAATTCTTCACGAGGAATGTTTTGTGCCCATAAAGGAAGTATAGCCATAGCGCCTGTGTGATTCCATTGTGATGGCATAACGTCAGCAGTTACATAAAAACCAGCTTCTCTTGCATGATTAATATTGTCATACAAGTCTTGCATTGTGCTATCGTGGCAGCCGTATTTTGGATTGATATGCGAAATTTGTAAACGTGCGCCAGTAGCTCTTGTCACGTCAATAACTTCATTTATTGCGTGGATATAGAATTTATCTCTATTTCTTGTGTGCGAAGCATGAAGAGCATCATATTTAGCTAAAACATTACATAATGCTTCTAATTCGTGCATTTCAGAGGCTTTACCAGGATTATACTCCAAGCCAGTTGTCATACCAAATGCGCCAGCTTTTATGGATTCATCAAGTAAGTCAACCATCGTTTGCATTTCTTCAACTGTAGGAGTTTGGGCAATTGGATTATCCATAGCGCTTAGGCGTAAAGTACCATGACCGACAAAGAAACCAATGTTTGTACCAAAACCAATGCTATCTGCATGATCTAAATATGAAGCAAAATCAGACCATTTCGGATCTGGAATACCAAAAGATTTTGCCATAACAGGTTTGCTTTTTTCAGTAATTGGGGCAAGTCCTGTACCGCATAAACCACCAATTTGAGTGGTAACGCCTTGACGAACTTGAGAAACTTGACGTGGCTCGTAAAAAAGAGTCATGTCGGAATGTGTGTGCACATCAATAAAACCAGGCGCTACACACGCCCCTTGTGCATCAATTACTTCCTTGCTGTCTAGCCCCGATAAATTACCAATGGCTGAAATTTTTCCGTCTTTAATCGCAATATCTGCTTCATAAGCATCACGACCACTGCCATCAATAATTGTTCCATTTATGATTAAAGTATCAATCATGCAAAAACTCCTAAAGGTAGAAACCAAAGTGTCTACTGTAGACAGATATTGAAAACAATCTGTCTAGTTTTCAATTTTATTCATAAAATTGGTTAGTGAAAGCGGATATAAATATCCATAAATCTAGTCGATAGTTTATCCTATGTAAGATTGTTATAAAATTAGGTAATAAAATAAGACTCTTAATTGAAAATAATCGCAAATATTCTTAAAATAGGAACAATTAAATTCAATTAAGATTAATTTTTGTATTTTATTTTGTTGAGTATATTATGCTTTATTATGAAAAATGAGTGTGACACACATAATTTCTAGCAAGAAAGGAGAGTGTTTATCTTGCTAATTAAAGCCTTGCTCACCAAGTAAGATTAATCAATAGCTATAGCTTCAATTTCAACTTTTACGTTTTTAGGTAAAGTTTTCACAGCCACGCAAGAGCGAGCAGGGAAATCTTTTGTGAAATACTTGCTATAAACAGCATTGATTTCAGCAAATTCGTCCATATCAGTAATGAAAACAGTAGTTTTTACAACATTATCAACGCTTACGCCAGCTTCTTTTAAAATTGCTGTAAGGTTTTGTAATGCTTTTTCAGCTTGTTCGCCAGCAGTAGTGCCGATGATTTCGCCGCTAACAGCGTCTAATGGAATTGCACCTGATGCAAAAACCATGTTGCCTACACGCACAGCTTGTGAATAAGGGCCGATTGCAGCTGGTGCTTCTTTAGCAGTAATAATTTGCTTGTTCATTATTTTTCCTTATATTTCTAGAAGTTTGTCAGGATATGTTGCACGAATTAAAGCACGAGCTTGAATGACTACTGGGTCAATACAAGCTAAGCCCATATATTCTTTTTCGGTAAGTGCAAAAGGTAATTCTGTGCAACCTAATATAAATAAATCAATATCTTGCGATTTGATATCTTCAATTGCTCCAAAGAGTTGGTCAAGAGCTTCTTGTTTCACATTTTCAGAAAAAGCTTTTAATCCGTAAGAAGTATTGAAGATAGCGTCCATCACTTTTTCTTGCCCTTTTTCAGAAGGGTAGACTAATTCAAATTCATCTTCACTGAAAAAGCTTGGGTATAGGCCAGTTTGAATAGTGCCATTAGTTGCAAGAAGTCCTACACGGGGTTTTCTTGTGATGCCTAATTTTTTTACTTGCAAAGCCACTTCTTTTTTTGCTTCATCAATAATGTGAATGAACTGAACTTTTGAGTTCGCTTTCGCCATTTTTTCGAGCATATAATCCCAAATGCGAGCAGAGTGTGCAGTATTACAAGGAACAGCAATGTGCGTAGCTCCTGCATTTTCTAGCCATAATGCAATATTCGCCATGTTTTCACCAGGATTTTCACCCTTAGATTGAAGCAGATATTCAGTACGATTTGCTAAAACATGCGGCACAGAAGCGACAAGAGTTGGTAAATGCTCTTGATCACCACTTGCTTTGGTGTTTGCCATTACTTTTTTAAAGAAGTCTAAGCCAGCGTATGGCCCTAAACCGCCAAGAATCCCAAGAAGAGGATAGTCATTTTTATACATAAAACTACCTTATAAGTGTAAAAAATACGCAAGGAAGGAAGCCCCGCCTTGCGTATCATTTAAGATTAGATTCCGCCGTCTGCGTAGAATTTGTCTTTATATTCGTACAATGCAGGTGAGCCACCTGAGTGTAAGAATAATACATTGCTGCCTTCTGGGAATGCGCCTTCACGCACCATACCAATAAAGCCAGCCATTACTTTACCTGAGTAAACAGGATCAAGTAAGATACCTTCAGTTTGAGCAAGTAATTTTACTGCTTCAAACATAGTTTCGTTTGGAAGTGAATAACCTGGGAGGTAGTAATCAGCATTACATTTGATAGCTTCACGAGCAATTTCAGGAATACCAATGTGAGCACAAGTTTTCTTTACAAGATTGTAAATATGATCTTCTTGTACGTCAGCAGGACGGCTAACAGTTACGCCAGTTACAGGAATGTTAGCATTAGTGCCTGCAATACCAGTGATAAAGCCAGCGTGAGTACCACCAGAACCTGAAGGAACAACGATATGGCTAAAGTTAATACCCATATCTAATGCTTGCTGCATTGTTTCTTGAGCACAAGCTACATAACCACATGAACCGATAGCGTCAGAAGCGCCACCAGGAATGATGTATGGCTTTTTACCTTGAGCTTTTAATTCGTCAGCTGTTTTTTGCATTTCAGCCATCATATCAGTACCACCTTCAACAGCACGAATGCTTGTTACGCCTAAAAGACGGAATAAGAAGTGGTTGCCAGAAGCTGTTGGATTATATGAATCTTTAACTCTTTGTTCCATAATAAGGTGACAATCCATACCTTCTTTTACTGCCCATGCAAGGGTAAGACGGCAGTGGTTTGATTGCACAGCGCCACAAGTAATAAGAGTATCACAGCCTTTTTCGATTGCATCAGCAATAGCAAAGTCTAGCTTACGAGTTTTATTACCACCTGAAGTACCAGGAAGAAGGTCGTCACGTTTGATGTATACATTAACTTTGCCGCCTAAAGCTTTAGAAAAATTGTCTAATTTTTCAAGTGGTGTTGGGCAAGATACATAACCACGACGTGGAAATTTAGCGAGATTCATAAAAATAACTCCTCAGTTTTGTTAAATTGTTATATTATAATTATTGTAAAAATTGTAAATAGTTATAATAGTTTATAATGTTTATACTAAATTATTCTTTGGCAGTGGGACTGCAAATGAATGAATTTAGGAACATACTTATTAAAGTGTTATAAATGTGTTATAAAATTCATAAATTTTGTGGAATTTTCAGCAGAAAAAACGCAAAAGAATGAATTTTATCCATATTTATTTGGAAATGCCCATTTCTGCGCATACTTCCTTGATGATCTGTCCGAGGACATCGCAATCTTCAACAGTGAAAGTAAGCGGAAGACGCATGTCACACAAAGTAGCAAGTACTTTATTTGTTTGCGGCATTTCAGGGAGGTTTTCAAAATATTGCCAGCTATCGTAAGAGCTTGTAAAGCCAACTGGTTCTTTATATCCAAACCACTTTACTTGAACACCACGAGCGGCACACTTTGCAACAAATTCTTCCATTTGCTCATAAGAAGCAGATGGAATATTCCATTGAATTGAACTACCTACATATTCTTCTTCTTTTGGACGAGTAGGGCAAGTTATGCCAGGAATTTGCACAAGAGCTTCTTCAGTGCGTCTATAGAGGACATTCCATCTATCGCATTGAGTTTGGAAGTCGGCTAACTGTGGCAAAAGGATACCTGCTCTAAGGTTGTCCATACGTCCTGAATAGTTAGGAGTAACTTTTTTGATTTTTTCAAATACTTCTAAATCAGGGCGAGAAGTATGAGCGGCGTAGTTCATATACGAACCAGAATGGACAATAGCTCTAGCCATCATTTCATCATCATTAGTGATCAAAAGACCGCCCTCGCCAGAATTCATGTGCTTATATGTTTGCGTGCTGTAGCAAGCGATGTGCCCAAAAGAGCCACTTTTCTTGCCATTCCATGAAGCACCCATTGTATGAGCACAATCTTCGATAAGTATGAGATTGTATTTATTTACAATTTCCATAACTCTATCCATATCTGTCAAATGGCCACGCATGTGTGAGAGCATAAGCACTTTTGCAGTTGAATTTGCAGCTTTTTTATCTAAATCATCTAAATCCATAACATGATTTTCGTTGATTTCAACAAGTTCAATCACTGCGCCAGCATTGTCAATAGCGCCTGGCACAGGGGCAAGAGTGTAGGCATTACATAAAACTTTATCACCAGCTTTTACACCAGCAATTTTCAAAGCTACATAAAGAGTATAGCCACAAGAAGCGCATGAGAGGCAATATTTGCTGCCCATGTATTTTGCAAATTCTTCTTCAAGCTTGTTTGTAAAAGAATCAGCGCCATTGTATCTGTGGATACGGCCATTGTTCAGCACTTCAAGAGCGTTCTTTATGCCCTCTTCTGGGATCGGCTCTTGTAATGTGAAGTCTTTAGTAAATGTCAGCATTGCATGCTCCCTTTTTATTTTTTAATTTTGGGGAGGGAAAACCTTCAACTTTTTCAAAAGTTGTGGTTTTCTTTCCCCCAAATTCCCTATACCCTATTTCTTGCTATAATCAGGGTGTTGGTAAACGTGGAAATCCCATTCCTTGTCCTTGAAGAACTTAGTTAGGCGCCAGTCGCAAGCTCTTGCGTGTCCTTCCATGCCTTCAACACGTGATAAACGTGAAGCAGCCGCACCAACAGTGAGATTCGCTTCATCAGAAATGTTTTGGTATGTGTAAATTTTTAAGAACTTTTGAGCATTTAAGCCACCACTATTGTAACCAGCTTTCTTTGTTGGTAAAATGTGGTTAGTTCCTGAGCATTTGTCACCATGAGAAACGGTAGCGCCTTCGCCTAAGAACATAGATCCATAAGAAGTTAAGCGGTTTTTAAACCATTCATCATTCTTAGTGATAACTTGAATATGCTCAGGAGCGTAAATGTCGCTATATTTTGCCATTTCTTCGTCATCTTCGCAAAGTAAGATTTCGCCATAGTCTTTCCATGCTGTAAGTGGTACATTTGGATCAGGCATATCAGCAGATAAAAGTGGTACTAAACGCATAACTTCATTCGCTAATTCTTCTGAAGTAGTGAAAAGCCATACTGGTGAATTTAATCCATGTTCTGCTTGAGAAACTAAGTCTACTGCAACAGTCATAGGATCAGCACTTTCATCAGCAATCACGCCAGATTCAGTAGGGCCAGCAAAAACGTCAATAGCGCAAACGCCGCTACCTGTAAGAATAGCTTTTGCTTCTGCTACATATGCATTACCAGGGCCAACAATAATGTTAGCTGGTTTATTTGTAAATAAGCCATAAGCCATAGTTGCAATTGCTTGAACGCCGCCCATTTCTAAAATAACATCAGCGCCAGCCAAGTGCATAGCATAACAAGTTGGAGCGTCAATGCTGTCGCCACGAGGTGGAGTAGCAGCTACTACAAATGGAACGCCAGCCGCTTTAGCAGTAGCAATACTCATCAATGCTGAACACATATGAGCAAAACGACCGCCAGGAATGTAGCAACCCGCAACGTCCATAGGAACAACTTTTTGTCCTAATACTACGCCAGGATTGATTTCCATTTCAAAGTTTTTAATACTTTCTCTTTGCGCTTTAGCAAAAGTAGAAATAGCACGGTGCGCAAATTCAACATCACGCTTAACATTTTCAGGAACAGAATCAATTAAGCGTTGGCGTTTTTCATCACTCAAAATGAAATCTTGATTCCATTTATCAAATTCAAGAGCGAGTTTCTTTACAGCATCTTCGCCGCCTGTTTTGATTTCTTCAAGCAATTGTTGAACTTTTACACGTGCTTCTTGACTGTTGCCTTCAGCGCTTTTTTCTGCCTTTTTTACGTATTTCATTAAGATCCTCCAAAAAAAAGTTATATAAAACGGTTAAATTTTCCTAAACCTAAATACACATTTTTCTTCAAAACACCTATCTTTACAAATTCATAAAGAATAGCTGCCTTTTTCATCAAGACCTACTGCCTTGCATTTTCTAAATTTTTCTCTATGAAAAAATGAAGACTGTCGACAATCTACTATAAAAATTAAAAGCTGTCAAGTTTAAACTCATATAACAACTTTATCTTTATTGTAGAGGCGCATCAAAGTCAGTAATAGATACGAAAGCAAAAAACATCTACTAAATACTTTATTAATTCAAGTGAGTATAGAGTAGAAACTTTTTCATGTGTATAGTTTATTATTAAAGCGAAAAAATATCAAGTCTTTCGATGGAAATATTATTGACACTTTTTTGAGTCTAATTTAATGGTAAAAGTATAGAAGTTTTAATGTTTTTTATAGTTTTAGTTAGTTTTAATTAGTTTAGTTAGTTTAATTAGTTATATTAGTTTCATTAGTTTTTTTATGTATATTTCGAGGTTTTATATGTTTACGCAATTTGTAATTCATTCAGAAGAAAATATGTTGATTATTCAGCATAAAGATTTGATAGGTAAGGAAATTAGTTCAAAAAAGTTATTATTTGCTCCAATGCTTGTAAATGGATTAAAGCACATAAATTATAATAATTCTTTTGGTTCAATAACAGTAGTTTATGATGAAAAAATCATTTCAAAAACAGATGTCATTCAAAAGTCACGTTTGTTTTTTGGGCCATATCTAAGAAATAGTTTTAAAGAATTTCAGTAAATTTCTTTATAAAGCTCCTAATTTATCATGTTTTTTCTAAAACTTGCTATTATGGGAAGTCTGTGCTATTGTGTGCAAAATTAATGAAGAGGTGTATGGATATGAATGTTAAAATGGCAAAACTTGTTACAGGCGAAGTTGTTGTTGGTAAACTCAACGAAGCAGATAATACATTAGTAGAAGTTGTAGTATTACAACCAACTACACCACAACAACAGCAGCAGGGACAAGGCAACATCATGCTTCTTCCTTACGGTGTGCCTTTTACTCAAAAAATTGAAGCTAAAATTTCTTTAGCTCACGCTATTATGGTATATCAAGAAGTTATCGGCGATATTCAAGAAAAATATCTTGAACTCATGGAAAAAGCACGTCAAGCAAACGCTCTGTAATTATTGTTTGAAAACACTATAACTTGTTTTAATAATTAGAAAATATTCTAGAGTATGACAAGGAAAGAGAAAGCTCTAACAAGTTTTCTCTTTTCCTATTTATAACTTTGAAAGCATTTTCAAATGTATAGCTATGCAAGCATTTTCGAATTTCCATAGTCAGCAAAAATCTACAAATGAATGAATATTCACACTTAGCAAAAAAGAAAAATATGAAAGAAATCCTATCCTTACTACCAAAGCCTAGCCGATATATTGGCATTGAAGAAGGCAGTGTAAAAATTAGTCCTGAAGATATTTCAAAAGCAAAAACTCATATAGCCTTTGCTTTTCCAGATTTATATGAAATAGGAATGTCCTACTTAGGGCATAAAATTCTTTATGCACAAGTGAATAATCGTGAAAATTCAGTTGCAGAAAGGGTTTTTGCGCCTTGTGTAGATGCTGCGGCAATTCTCAAAGAGCATAACATGCCCCTTGCGAGCATGGAAAGTGATACACCTCTCAAAAATCTAAATGCTATTGGCTTTGCGCTTACACACGAATTAGCTTCTACAAATATTCTCTATATGCTTGATTTAGCACATATTCCTTTGAAAGCAGAAGATAGAGGTAATGATTTAAAAGAATTCCCTATCATATTTATTGGTGGTGGTTGCACCATTTGCGCTGAAATGCTCACACCTTTTGCTGATGTTATGATGCTAGGGGAGGGTGAGCTACTTTTACCGCCATTCCTCGATTTACTCGAAGAAGCCTATGAAAAGAATTGGACAAAAAGAGAGTTTTTAGAAAAATTACGCCATGTTAAAGGTATGTATATTCCATCTTTCTTCAAAGAAAGCGAAAATGGACTCATTCCTGAATTTGAAGATTATAAAGAAGTGCAAAGAGTTCTTGTTACAGATCTTGATACTGCGCCTTATCCTGTTGAGCAGGCTTCGCCTTTTGGAGCTATTCATAATAGATTAACTTTAGAAATTGCACGTGGTTGTACTCGTGGTTGTCGTTTCTGCCAAGCTGGCTTTACGACACGTCCATCACGTGAAAGAAATGTTGAATCAATCAAGGAAATTTTAGATGAAGCTGTTCAAAAAACAGGCTATGAAGATGTTTCCTTTCTTGCTCTTTCTGCTGGCGATTTTTCAGCGCTCAAAACATTATTTCTTGATGTAGCCAAACAATGCGCTCAAGAACAAATATCTTTGTCGCTGCCCTCGCTTAGAGTAGGTTCAGTTGACGGCGATATTATGGAATGCATTGCAAATATTCGACGCACAGGCGCAACACTAGCACCAGAAGCGGGTAGTCAAAGATTGCGTGATGTCATAAATAAAGGCATTACAGAAGAAGCGCTTATCCAGCACGTAAGGCAATTAGTCCACTTTGGCTGGCAAAATGTAAAACTCTATTTTATGATAGGTCTACCAACAGAAAGCGATGAAGATCTTGAAGCTATTGTCGACCTTGCCAGAAAAGTACGTAATTGCGCACTTTATTATGATGAAAATGGCAAAAGACGAGGAAATCAACTTCAAGTCACCATTGCCGTGTCGCCTTTCGTACCCAAAACGCACACCCCATTTCAATGGCAAGCCCAAATTTCACTAGAAGAAATGACCCGACGTGTATTCTTCATGCGTGATATAGTAAAAAAAGAAAAAAATATAAAAATGCGTTGGCACGAGCCAGCAACAAGCCATCTAGAGGGTATACTTTCACGTGCAGATAGAAAAATGGCAAATGTTGTTCTCAATGCCTATAAGCGTGGCGCTGTCTTTGATTCATGGATTGACCACTTTAATATTGGCTATTGGCTCGAAGCTATGAAAGATGAAGGCCTTGATATCAACACCTACACAGGCGCTAGAAATATCGACGCTCCTCTTGCGTGGGATCATCTAAATACGGGTATTACTAAAGAATTTCTCATAAAAGAATTAGATAAAGCTCTAGGCGAAAAAATCACCTTAGATTGTCGCTATGATCCTTGCTCTATGTGTGGTGTTTGCGATTATCCTAAATCGCCATCTGCTTTACGTACAAATTCTCCTGATGATTTGTATGTAAATACCCAAATTAAAACAACATTATGTTTCAAAGAACGTGATCAAAATGCACTTGAAGTTGATGTGCAAGCATTAGCAGAAAATGTTCAAGCGCAAAAAGAAGCTCAAAATAATAAAGAAAAAATCTCAAAAACAAATCCACCAAAAATTGAAGAGCACCTTATCCATAAAGCCGTACGTTACAAAGTATGGCATGCGAAAAAAGGAAATTCTGCCTACCTAAGCCAGCTAGAAGTGCAACCACTTTTAGAGCGTGCTCTACGTAGGGCAAATATTCCAATGGCATTTTCTCAAGGATTTCACCCTCTTCCATTGTTAAGCTTTGGGCGTGCCTTACCTGTTGGAGTTGAAAGCATGGCAGAGTGGTTTGGGATTACTTTACGTGAGCATATCTCAGAGCAAGATTTTCTAGACAAACTTGCACCATATATGCTTGACGGAATGGAGCTTATTCGCTTAGAAACTCTCCCTATTCACGGAAATATCGCCCAATCGACAAAAGAAATTTACAAAATTTCACTACCTAATGAATATGTCGAACAAGCAAAAGCTCGCATAGACTCTTTCCTCGAAAAAGATGAAATGCTCTTTGAAAAACTCAATAAAAAAGATCAGTTAAAAACAAAAAATATCCGCACGATGCTTGAAGAATGTCAATGGCAAGGAAATTCTTTCCACTGCACACTCTCATACATTGACGACTATCTTTCTCCACAAGCCTTCGCAGAAGCCTTGCTCAATGGGAAAAACCTTGTGAGCGAAATTAGCGTAAATGGCATAAATATACCGCCAGCAAGCATAAAAATAACAAAATTGGCGCAGTTTATAGAATAAAGTTGAACAAACTTGACAAAATTACTATATCTCTATAACCTATATATAACTATTAAATGTTGAATCGATACATAAAGGAGTTTATATGGCTGAATTGAAAGATATGTGGCGTTGCCCTATAGTTAACTGTGGTTATGTGTACGATAAAGATCGTGGCGATCGTAAAAGTAAAACACCTAAAGGCGTAGCCTTTGAAGAACTACCCGATGATTGGAAATGTCCAGTTTGCGGCTGCTCAAAAGGAAAATTTGAGTGCATGGGATAGATTAGTTTTCTATCCTATCAAGTGTGCGGTAAGCACAAAATTCTTTAGCGAACAAGCAAAAACGACGTTTTTTGCGCAGTGAGGATTTTGCGTGCGAAGCATCCAAAATCTTTACTATTAAATGCATGGATTC
>CAYJDN010000019.1:0-6896 GCA_964368925.1 uncultured Desulfovibrionaceae bacterium
GGATAACAAAGCATAGGGAAAAATAGTGGGTTTTTAGCGTAAAAAAAGTATGAGTATATAAAATACTATTCTATATACTTCTAAGTAGCATATTTGTAGCAACAAACATTAAAAAGACGGCAAAAATTTTCTTCAATGTTGCAATAGGTAATTTATGCGAGAGCTTTGCGCCTAGAGGGGCAGTGATAAAGCTTGTGATTGAAATACAAATAAAGGCAACAACATTCACATAACCTATGGTGCCACTTGGTAAATCAGTTGCGTTAAGGCCGCCAAGGATATAGCCCACAGTTCCAGCAACAGCAATTGGCAGTCCAATAGCAGAGGAAGTTCCAACAGCTATGTGC
Organism: uncultured Desulfovibrionaceae bacterium; assembly: GCA_964368925.1. Taxonomy (GTDB): domain Bacteria; phylum Desulfobacterota; class Desulfovibrionia; order Desulfovibrionales; family Desulfovibrionaceae; genus CAYJAZ01. Next base: position 348 of record CAYJDN010000019.1, read on the forward strand.
ATACCAATATTACAATAAGTCATAAATGGCACAGAAAGAGAGCCTCCGCCTATACCAACAAGGCTAGAAATTGCACCTATACCAGCACCAACGGCAGAAGTACCAAGGGTAGAGGGAAGATGACGGCTTGGCTTTGGCTTGATATTCAAAATCATTTGAAAGGACATGAAATATAAGAAAGTCACAAAGAAAAGTGTGAGAAATTGACTTGATAGATAGGAAGCAATTAAACTGCCACCAAAAGTGCCTAATAATATACCTGGGGCAATGCTTTTTACAATGTCCCAGCGTACAGCATTATGCATATGATGCGCTCTAGAACTAGAAATGGCGGTAATTACTATTGTAGCCATAGAAGTAGCAAGCGCAATATGTTGTATATGCTCAGGATTTACCTTTGTCATTGTAAAAATTGCAACTAAAACAGGAACGATGACGCTTCCGCCGCCAATTCCTAAAAGTCCTGCAATAACTCCGTTAATTGCACCAAGTAACAAAAATAAAAAGATGGAAAGCATAATAAACCTCTAAAAAATAATTGAAGAAATGAGAATAGTAGAAAGGTATTGAGCTGTCAAGGTAATATTCATTTTTGCAATTTTGACTTTTTTATTGTTTCGTGTATTTTAGAGCTGTTTGAAAATAATTATTATAGCTCTTTTATAAAAAAGCTCTAGAATGTGTTTCTAAATTAAAGGAAAAAATATGCCACAAATTATATGTAAAGGTTTGAAAGAAGAGGAAGTTGTTGCTCTAAGTTCAAGCATGAGCAAGGAATTTTCTAAAATTATGGATTGCCCTGAAGATTGGTTTCTTTTTGAATTTGTAGAGCGAAAATGCTATGTTCAAGGGAAGAAGCTTGAAAATGATCCTATGATAGACATATACTATTTTGATAGAGGGCAAGAAATTCAAGATCAATGTGCACTTGCGCTTGATAAGGCTATTCGTGAACTTGGTTATGAGCAAATTGAAATTCATTTTCATTTTTGTCTTGAAAGATGTTATTATGAAAATGGGAAACACTATTAGGTTTTAAAATTATGAAAAAAGCATTGATTGGCGTACCTGCTCTTTATGATGAGCATTATGAAAGCACGTGGATGATTCCTAAATATACTAAGGCAATAGAGGAAGCAGGGGGCATAGCTGTTATTCTTCCTTTGAGTAAGGATAAAGAAGTTTTGAAGCAAAGTCTTTTGCGTTTAGATGGGCTTATGCTTGCGGGTGGAAATGATGTCAATTCTGCATTATATAATGAAGAAGCACATGAGAAAGCAGGGAAGGCGAGCGATATTCGTGATTTTGTAGAAGCTTATTTACTTGAAGAAGCGATTGAGCTTGATATTCCTGTTTTTGCAATTTGTAGGGGCTTACAATTATTGAATGTTGTCTTAGGTGGTTCTCTTTATCAAGATCTTGCTTCGCAATTTGATACGACAATAAATCATAGAAATAAGCCAGCTGAATTTCCTTATGTGCATGATATAAAAATAGTTGAAAATACTTTACTTTCTTCACTATTGAATAAAGAAAAAATCAAGATTAATTCTTTTCATCATCAAGCAATAAAGTATTTAGCAAAAGATTTGCAAGTATGCGCCATAGCAGAGGATAATATTATTGAAGCTGTTTCTATGCCTACAAAGAAATTTATACTAGCTGTTCAATGGCATCCAGAATATGCCTTTGAATTTGATAGTGATAATTTGGCTTTATTTAGAGCCTTTGTTGCTGCTTGCGAATAAAAATAAAAGGTTAAGTAATTAAATGTTTTTACTTAAAATCATATTCTACTTGAATCAAATCCTACTTATGCCATACTTTACTTAAGCGATATTCTTCTTGAATCAAATCCTACTTAAAATCTAATAAGTTTGAGATTTTTAGCAGGGCTAAAAAAATATCATTATCCAAAAACGCACTATTATAAAAAAATAGCATTTTGCAATTAGGGCTAAAACTCCCTACTTATGCAAAATGCTATTTATCTATTATAAACTATACTAATTAAACTGCTTGTATCTTACTTTTCTTTTCTTGCAAGCCATTTTTCAGCAAGTAATTCACGTTCTTCAAGACTAATCGAAGCAAGAGCAATGTTAACTATATTATATAATTCGCTAAGCTCTTCACGAACCGCAAGTGCATGACCGCTTGTTGATTCAATAATACCAGCATTTTCTAATTGATAAAATCCGCCAACTTGAACTTTTTCTAAAAGGTTAAATTCAAAGTCTACCAAAGCATCAGCTTCCTTACTTACTAAAGCTTGCAAAGCTTCTAAAGTATTAGAGGCAAGAATAAGCTCAATTTCAGGGTGATTACGCTCAAGATAGTCATGCCAGTAGTAATCTTCAACAACAATCACTTTCTTATTATTAAAGCTTTCTATGGTTACATTATCTTCGAAATGATCACGATGAGTCATAATCATTCCAGGTAAGTTGATATAACTATTGGTAAAATTCAAATACTCATCTCTACGAGGACTTTGAACTATAGCCATAAACATATCAATTTCGCCAGCTTGCGCTGCTTGTTCAGCACTTGCCCAGTCTTTGTCTTGTATTGCAGTCGCATCTAAGCCAGTTAGATGTGAAATAATTTTGAGATAATCACTCGCTAAACCAGTATAAATTCCTCTTTCATCAAAAGTTTCAATAGGATAGAAATTAGGATCAGTACCAATACGTACTTGAGGATTTTTGCTAAGCCAAGCTAAATCATTTTGTGAAATCTTATCTAAAATTGGATTTTTGTCTTGAATAATTTCTTCAAGCACGTCAATTTCATTATTTAATTGTGCCTCAGGAAAGAAAGTTTTCATTCCTAGGTATACTTGTATACATATAATTGCAATGCCTATGGCAAGGCTTGTTAAAAGACGCATATTGTCGCTCCAAATCTTTTATTGTTGAGCAAAGTTTGCTTGTTTTCTTGCTTCTTCTTCTTCATCTAAGTAAAATAAAACAGGATAGTCTTCTTTACCAAAAAGTTGGAAGCGCAAGTTTGCGTGCGGAGTTGTAGTAAGTTCAGCATGCTTAGACATGTAGAATAAACCGCCCATACCAATCCATGCAAACAATGCGAGCCATGAAGGTGCAGTGATAGCCGCAGGAGAATCAGGATAAATGAGAAGAACAAAACATACTATAGAAGTACAAGAGCCAATTATACAAACTGGTTTACTAAATGGTGAGTAAATTTTATCTGGGTTTTGTACTAAAAATTTATAAGCTGTCATACAAGTAAAGAGATAAGCTAAAGCTGTTCCTATTGCAGACATATCTACAATCCAAAGAAGAGCTGCTTGCCCAAACCAAGGCACTATCAATGTGAAAACTAAGGTAAAGCCTACGCTTTTCCATGCAGTATTATATTTTGGGTGTAATTCAGCAAAGAAGTTTGGTAAGAATTTACTACGTCCCATACTGAAAAGTAAACGTGTTGTTGCCATGAAGAAACCATTCATACCAGCTAAAATAGCCGCTAATACTGGTACACTTAAAGCAATACCACCAAAACTACCAAAAACTTCTGAGGCAATCCAGCCAGCGTCCCAAGCAAGTTTCTTAGAAATAAGTTCTTGATAAGGAATATAACCAGCAACAGCTAAAGTTACTAATGAATAAAGCACGCCACCAGCAAGAATGGATATTACCATAAGATTACGAGCCTTACTTGGGGCAAATGTAAACTCTTCAGCAGTTTGAGGAATGGTGTCAAAACCAACATAAAGCCAAGGTGTGAGCGCTAAAATAACAAGTATACTTGCTAACCAGCCACGTTCTTCATTGAAAAATGGTTGTAAATTTGAAATGCTTGAACTTTCAGATAAAACAGTTCCACCAAAAAGAACTATAATACCAATAGTTAACGCAATGGCTAGTATAACTTGAACCGTACTAGCAGCGCCTACGCCCTTGTAGTTCATATAACCAAACAATAATAAAACAAAGGAAACAAAGCCAACTTCACCAGCATTTATTTCCCAATCAATCACAGTATACATATAGCCAACATCAAAAACGCCTGGCAATAGAAAACGAGTGAGCAAAATTAAAGCCATAGCATTAGCAGCAATTACGCATATATAACTCAAGACTAAGGCCCAACCGCATATAAATGCGCTTTTAGATCCAAATCCTGCATAGGCATAAGCAAAAGCACCGCCTGCAACTGGATATGGCTTTATTAATACGCTATAACTTAGCGCTACAATACATTGAAAAAATGCACCAATCATAAAAGCTAATACAGCTCCCATTGGTCCGGCATCGGGTAAAAATCTAATACCTGGTAAGACAAAACAACCCCAACCTACAATTGCACCTAAGGCAAGCGATGTTACAGCTAGAGGGCTTAGATTTTTTTCTAGTTGAACTCTTTCTTCTGTATTTGTATTAGTAAGTATTTCTTCTTCTTTCACAAATAAACTCCAATATTTTAGTCGGTTGCGCTATATGAGAATAGACACACTAAGTAAAACTATATTAGCTGACAAGAATTGTCAATCTATTTTCATAAAAAAGTTTTTACTTGTAAAATCGATCGCAAATCTGTAACATAAAGTAATGTTGATATAAAAATTTACAAATTTCAATTTACTTAGATGGTTTTTGTGAATATTATAATTAGTAAATAAATCATATGCATAATAGTAAGCATTACTTAAAGTGTCATGGAAAAGAAGCAAAAAAAAAGTAAAAATAGAACAATAATACAAAATTTTCATAAAAAAATGAACTTTATTGTTATTAATAGCTTGTTTTTGTGAAAAAAATATCTTTTTTTGACCTTAGAAAGGCAAGCAAGTTGATTATTTGTGTTGACAATAGAAGATAATAAAGATATGTTGAACTCATTGTTTTGGGATGTAATTATAACTTTTATAGCATTTTTTTATTTTTTTTATTTGGATTTTATGTTTATTCGGCATCTTGCATTATATTTCACTCTTTTAGGTTTTGTTTTTTTTGTGCCTTTGTCTTACGCGCAAGAAGAGAAACAGATTGTGCGTGTTGGTTATACTCCTGATGGTGGTATTATAACCAATATTAATTCAGTGGATAAAAAAGGCTATGGATATGAAGTATTAGAGAGAGTAGAACATTCTTCAAACCTGCTCTTTGAATTTATTCCTTATAAAAATGAAGATGTTTTAGATGCTCTTTTAGCTGATGAAATTGACATCATGGGGCCAGTTCCTTTTATTGATGCTTTTGCTCATTATGTGAGTTATATACCAACAAATATTGGGGAAATACAATCTTTACTTGCTTCAAATTCTGAAAAACCCGTTTATTATAATGATCTTGAAGCTATTGATGGTAGTACTATTGTTGTTTCATTAGAAAATCCTTTCCTTACAGATTTGCGTAGCTTTCTACAAAAAAACAATATAGGTGTAAGATACATTTACAGAGATTATAGTGGCTTGTCACATGTTGATGCTGATTATTATTTAGCCACAAATATTGATGCTACTTTCAATGATTATCAAAATGCACTTAATCTTTCTAGACAAAAAGTTTATTTTGTTGGAAATAAGAAAAATAAAGCAATAAATGAAGAAATAAATCGTGCATTAGCAGAAATTGCTGCGCATGATAATAGTTTTTTTATTCGCACCTTTGGGCAATATTTTGCTAATACTAAACTTTCACGAAGATATTTAACGAAAGAAGAAAGTAGTCTACTTAAAGGTAAAAAGTTTAGAGTAGCCTATACTACCGACCATCAACCTATTGAATTTCTAAATAAAGAAGGTCAACCTGATGGCATTGCTGTTGAAATATTGAATTTATTAGCAAAAGAACATGGTTTCGAAGTTGAATATCATGGATATAATTTAGATTCCCCAATAGATGAAAAAGAAAATTTTGATCTCATTATTTCAATTCAAGATTCTTATGAAGAATTACACGACTATTATACGATGAGCGCAGACTATTTGCGTCTACCTACTGTTATAATGGCACGTTTAGAAGAAGGGGAATTGTTTGAGCCTAAAGATGCTTTTCGTATAGGTACTTATGATTATACTACCTTAGATTATGATGCTATAAGAGAAAAATATCCAAATGGCACATTTTTAAGATTTAATAATATAACCGAAGCCGTACGCCGATATTTCATGGGCGAGTTTGACGTAGCTATATTTACAGCAACTGGTGCTGAATATATATCTTCTGTTGTTGGTTTATCTGGTCTAACAACCTATTCAACAGGTATTGATTTACCTTTGAAAATTTTTGTCAATAAAAAATTACCTAGTGAACTTGTGACAGCTTTTAATATTGCTATTATGCATATGGACAAAAGCGTAATTGATGAAATTGTAACAAGGCAAACACGCTTATTTATTCCAAACAATACAATTTTAAGAATGTTTAAAGATAATTTTGTAAAATTAATTGTCTTATTTATGTTTATTATTGTGATTGTAGCTTTATTAATTTCAAGAGCACAAAGAGCAAAAAGAAAAGAAATTCAAAGCATTATTGATTGTGATATGGTTACAGATTTAATATCTATTTATAGTTT
>CAYJDN010000019.1:6906-8862 GCA_964368925.1 uncultured Desulfovibrionaceae bacterium
TATGCGTCATATATTAAATACTGCAAGGAAAAATGAATATCAAATTATTACTTTAGATGTTGATTATATCCGTATTATTAATTCTATTTTTGGTTTTGACAGAGGCACAAGAACCATACACGCAATAGCAGATAATTTACAAGAAAAGTATGCTAATTCAGATGCTTTAGTAAGTAGGGTAGTTGGCGATTTGTTTGTTATTTTTGCAAAAAATAATTTAGAAAAAGACATTCAACATATATGTCGTACAGCTATTATGCCAGCAATTTCAGAAATTGTGGGTTCTAATTATGCGCTTAGTATCTCAATTGGTGCATACACGATTAAAAATTGTAGTGAAGACGTAAACATCATTATGGATAGAGCGAATATGGCTCGCTTACGTGGTAAGCAATTCCATGCTCTCACATATTTTAGTTTTGATGATGAGATGCAAAATTCCTTTAGAAAGCAAACAGATATTGTTACACATATGGAACAAGCATTAAGAGATAAGGAATTTAAGGTCTTTTATCAACCTAAAATCGACTATAGCACTATGCAAATTGTTGGAGCTGAAGCGCTTATTAGATGGTTTCCTAAGAATGGTGATTCTTATTCACCAAGCGATTTCATTCCTGTTTTCGAAGCTAATGGTTTTATTTCCCAACTTGATTATTATGTTTTCGAACAAGTTTTTGAATTTATTAATGCACATTCAGCCAACACAAATATTCCTTGTATTTCGATAAATCTTTCAGGTATTACCTTAGATAATTCTACTACTCCATTAAAATTAGAGAGCTTATTATCACGATATAAAGTTTCACCACGTCGCATTGAAGTGGAAGTGACTGAAAGTGCTTTCTTGGATAATGATGTTCTTATGTCTTCTAGAGTAGATGATATTAAAAAGCTTGGTTTTACTATTTCAATTGATGATTTTGGTGCAGGTGTGTCTTCTTTAAATCGTCTTGCATCTATGAATGTTGATGTTTTGAAATTAGACAAAGCTTTCTTAGAATCTAATAGTCAATTACGTAAAGGTACGATTATTATTGAAAATATAATTAGAATGGCTAAATCACTAGAATTGAAAGTTGTTTCTGAGGGTGTGGAAAATTTAGCCCAAGCTTCTTGGCTCAAAGATATTGGCTGCGATTTGGCGCAGGGGTATTATTTCGAAAGACCTATGCCTGAAGAAGACTTTGTTGAATTGTTAAAAATGTCCAAAACCTACGAAATTACACTAAGATAATTCTTATAATCCTTTTCAGTTTTCTATACATCTATTATCTTCTATACTCTATTATCTTCTAAAAATCGGCCTTATTCTAAAATAAGGCTTTTTTTATGCAAGATGCTATAAATATTTATATTCTACGCTATAAATTATAATAACTATAAATTATAATAAATGTTCTAATATATAAATAATCAAAGGCAAACTCACAATAGAAATTGCTGTACCAATAAGAAGAGCATTTGCAGAACTTTCAATCAATATATTGTTTTTATACGCAAGTACATTACAAATAACAGCTGTAGGGAGTGCCGCCATAAGTATTGTGGTTGACATAGAAAGACTGTCAACATTAAAAAGCAATAATAAAGGAAAAGCAATCAAAGGCATGAGGGCAAGCTTTGTAAATACTATAGTTATAAGCAAAAGCTTATTCTTCTGCCTTTCCTTTATGTTTGTTTGTGCTATTCTAAATGATTTTAGCTGATTATATAAATTAATGCCCATGCAAAATAGAGCGCAAGGTGCTGCTGTATTTCCAAGCATTCTAGCAATTTCTAATAATGAATTATGTAAACCAAAGCCAAGTGGACCAACAATAATTCCAAATGTTACAGCTAATAATTGAGGATTAGTATACAAAGCCTTTATGATTTTATTAGATAATCAATTGTTAACTTTATTAGAATATATGGAAACTGTCAAATCAGTAAAAATGAAACTGATTGTTGGCA
>CAYJDN010000019.1:8872-10917 GCA_964368925.1 uncultured Desulfovibrionaceae bacterium
GCATTATCAGGAAAGAGCAAAGAAATTGCTGACAAACCCATAAATGATGTATTAGGCGAGCAAGATAACATTCCAGCCATAACACTTTCTCTATAAGAAATTTTAAAGTAAGTTAAGAACAGAATCACTAAAATTTGTGTAAGCATCATTGCAAGCGCAAAAGAAAAAAGCGCCATAAGGGAAATTTCATTTAATTTAGTTGAAGCAATAAGATAGAAGAGTAGTGGCGGTAAACCAAACCAATAGATAAATTGATTAAGACTTTGCGCTGTATTTGTTGGTAGTAATTGTTGCCTTTCAGAAAAAGCACCTATAAGCATAATTCCAAATATTGGAACAAGAGTAAGCATAATGGCAAGCATTTTATATCCTAATTTATTAATATGAACTTTGCCAAAAAGCAAAAGCTCTAATTTAGAAAAAACACCCTAGCATATAAGACTATTATTAGCAATTTGTAATATAAGCAGATTGTTAAATAAAGTATCAAAAATGTAAGTATTTATTACATCTTATAATACACGCTAATTTAATTGATTTAAATTGCTTTTTAGCCTTGACAGCTGATAATATTTATTTTATTATTTATTATTGTCGACACTAATTTAGTGTGAATGAATTTTTTTATGGAGTTATGAATGAGTACAGAACCAAAAAACATGGCTGATGCAGTTCTTGATCCAGATGATATCCCTGCGATCCAATTGCCTAAGGCAAAAAGAACATTTTATGTAATTATTTTATACTGTCTATTTATGTCCGATTTCTGGGCAAGAATCGGTGTAAACTCGCTTTTCCCTGTTATTCAACAAGATTTAGGTTTAAGTGACTCTCAAATCGGGCTTTTAGCATCAACCGTACTCTTTGGTATGATGGTTTTAGTTACTCCATTATCGTATATTTCAGATAAATGGTCAAAAGTTAGAATGATTCAAGGTATGGGTATTACTTGGAGTGTTGGTACAATCCTTTGTGGTATGGCAACAACTTTCTTCCCACTATTAGCAGGCCGTTTCTTGGTTGGTGCTGGTAACGCATCTTATGCGCCTACTTCAGTTTCAACTCTTACAGACTGGTATCCACGTAAGCAGTGGGGAACAATCATTTCTATTTATAATACTTCAATGATCGTTGGCTCTGCTGGCGGTATGGTGCTTACAGGTATCCTAGCTTCTATGATGCACTGGAAAATCGTATTTTACGTAGTTGGTGGTTTCAGTTTACTTTTATCAATGTTAGCTTTCCTCCTACCTAAACCAGCTAAAGAATCAGCAGATGCACCTAAAAAAGAAAAAATTACTCTAAAAGAAACTTTCTCTGTTATTCTTGGTACTAAATCACTTATCTGTGCTGCTTTTGCTGGCGCTACCTTCAACTTCGTTGGTACAACAAAAGGCGTATTTGATATGATTTTCTATACTCGTGAATTAGGTATGGAAATTGCTGCTGCTGCTGGTATGATGGGTCTTGCAGGCCTATTGGGCGTAGTTGGTGGCCCAGTTGGTGGTATTATTTTAGATAAATTCACTAAGAAAAATGTAAGAAACCGTGGTTTTGTGCCTATCGTATTCTTACTACTTGGTGGCGCAGTTTCAATCTCTGGTTATGTTGTTGGTAATGCTTTCTTAGTTGTTGCTGGTGGTATCTTCACTGCTTGTATCCCATCTGCTTATAACGTTGTTTCTCAAGAAGCTGTACCTGCACGCTACAAATCATCTTCTTACGGTAGTATCGTTGTTATTTTACAACTTGGTGGCGTAATCGGTGGTTTCGGCGCTGGTCTTCTTTCTGAAGCTTTAGGCCTTAAAAATGCTCTAATCGCTGCTATGTGCCTATATATCCTTGTTGCATTCTTCTTCTTCCTTATCGGTATCTTCTACCCTAATGATATGAAGAGAGTACAAGAATACGAAGCTAATAATCCAGCTGCGTAAATAGCATTCTAAGCAAAAAAAATAAAAGCTAGTTTGAGAAATCAGACTAGCTTTTTTTTTGTCAGCTTTATATTTTTTTGGGGGAGAGAAAACCCCCTCCCTTTCCTTACA
>CAYJDN010000019.1:10927-15434 GCA_964368925.1 uncultured Desulfovibrionaceae bacterium
AGAGGAAAACCAAAACTTTTGAAAAAGTTTAGGTTTTCCCTCCCCCAAACCCCCTCCCTTTCCTTACAAAACTTTTAATGTCGCAATAAATACAAACTTTTACGCTAGTCCTATGCTCGAAGAGTATTTTTGTATAATAGTGTGTGAAGCCCGTGGAGTCCATGCCTTTTAAAAAGTATACGCTTTCCACTATCCACTACTATCCACGACACTTTAATAAGAAAGATTATAGGTATAACCTAAACCAGTCCAAATTCCATTAAATCACGTAAAGCGTGAACAGCAAGCAAAACAAACAAATTCCACACTCCTAATAAAAATTGGCGATTTATAGAAAATGCGCTTGCGCAGATTTTCTATAAATCGCCAATTTTTCATATGGGTTTCCAAAGGGGCTGCAGCTCCTTTGGCCGCCGGAGGCAAAAAAAAGAAAACTAAATTCTAAAGCAATACTCTCCATTCAAATAAAAACAAATGAAATAATATCAAATATAATTATCCTTCTACTATTATACAAAAGTAACTTCACGAGATTTATCGGCACTACTTTCAAGACTTACAATACCTAAAATATCTGTAGTAGCTGACATTGCTTCAAGACTGTAACTAATAGTTATTCCTGTAAGCTGATAATTTTCTGCAGTATTAATAGTTCTTTGCTGTTCTGCATCTGATTTATTAAAGAGGCTAGCTATGGTTATTTGGTCGATTTCTTTATTTGCAGTAATACTAAAAGAAGATAGTGGATTTTGTTCCAAAAATTCAATGAGTTGACTGTAAATAGGTGAGTCTTCATCTAAGCCAAGCTTTGCACAAAATGCTTTTGTTGCGCCTAGGGTATCTGCACAACTGATATGCTGACTGATAGTTTTTTGCGCTTGCTTTAAATGCTTTCCACTTAGGTCGGTTTGTATAATACTTTGTTCGCTTGCGTTATTATTGTAGTGTAAGTTTGCGCTTGCGCTTGCAGTAAATCCGCCGTTGTCTATGGAGAATTGAGCTTCAGCTCGTGCAGATAAACCATTTATGCCAGCTTCTACGCCTGTTTCACCTGAAGCGTGTTCATTGCTACGTATAGATTTTGCTAAGTCTAAGGCTGCGTGTTCGGGCGTTTGTAGACTTGCTTCGGCTGTGAGATTAGCATTAAAATCGTAACTATGCTCGCTTATTGTTTTACGGGTATCGCCAGCAACTTCGGTATGATAGCTAATTGCTCCTGCAATGCTCGCACTAGCCATAGCACCGACGGTGCATACGCCGCTTGGGGCTTCTATTTCTGCACCAACACTGGCTTCAATGCTACCGCCAACAACGAAGCTAGAGCCTTTAATGATGGAGGAAGAGAGCTTTAAATCATCTTGCTTTGCTTGGCCTGTGAGGAATAGGGCGACAAATTCGGCGCAAGATTGATCATCTTTGAAGCTTAGTCTTAAATTGTCAGTGCTTTTAACTTCGCCATCGAGATTGATATTGGCTATTCCTGCAAATGAAGCCCCCAAACTTGCACCACCTAATAAGGCGGAACTTATATTAAGGTTAACTCCATCATTTTCGTCACGCCATAGGGTCATGCCATTGGTAGCACCAATTCGCACTTCTGCACTTAAATCTGCTATGCCTATACTTGCTTCAGCAGAAATGCTTGCACTTATGCCAGCAGAAAGATCTAATGAAGTATTTTTTGGTAATTCTTGTAAACTCTGCATGGCAGTTTGCGCTATTTTCATAGCACTAATGGCATTTTTTGCTTCATCTGGAACTTGAAGTTCTATGATAAGATTATTGAATGAATTTAGTAGCTTGGAAAGTGAGGTGAAGACGTCAGCTGACATATTCATACTATCTTTTTTATCAACAATTGCTTGAGCTATGACCTTGGCCACATCATTTGGCATATCGGGTTCTAATTGGCTTACAATAGAAGTAAGGACATTGAGCGGATTGTGATTTGCTGTTTGCAAGAAGAAGCTTGATTGGTCAGTATTTGTTTGTGCAAAAGCGGTGTTCATAATAAGGGGAACTAATTTCGCTGTGAAGTTTGCATCGGCAAAAACTTTACTTGTACTAGCATTAACGAGTTCTATTTTTGAATTTTGTAGACGTGGAAGAATAGAGGCAGTTTGAGCGTGTTCAGCTTTCATATTAGTGCTTAATCTGTTAAGAACTGCTTGTACGTCTTTTTGATTTGTAGTGACTAATACTTTTTTTAGGGCATTTTGTACGATGGCAGTACCGACTTTGGCATCAATGCCTTTTAGTGAGGTTGCTCTACTACGTGTAAGCACGTGTGAACTAGCTATAGGATTTGTAAAAGTTTCACTTATTGTTTTTCCTTTTGTAGTCACACTTACAGAATGTGCATTTAATAAGGCTATAAGAGCGTCTTTAGGTTCAGTGAATGAGGCATTGTCAATAGTAAAGCTATTCATATCAATAGGATTTTTACTTGCAGAAACGAGATTTTTTACTAATGACAACATTAATAAACCAGCTTGATCACTTTTTTTAGGATCTGTAGGTACGCCAGCGGCTAAATTCAATCCATTATCACGCATAATTCCTAATTTTTTTAAAAGTGTATGCACTTGCTCATTGGAATATTGAAAGCTTGTAAGTAGACTATCTATATATGCTTTTTCAGATGGTTCAAATGTTCCATTCTTGCTCATATATGTTTGAGCTAAGACAGCTTTGACAAAACTTTGTGAACTGTCTTTGAAAATAAAATCTTTAGCAAACTGTTTAAATTGTGTGCTATTTTCAGGGCTTAGCATTTCATCACTTAATCCAATAGCTGCTTTATCAAAGTCAGAAAGATCTTTTGCATCAGTCACAAGAGCTTGCTGTAAGGTTAGAATAGAATAGGCAAAGCTCTCGCCAATAAGGGGAGATTTTCCTAAGATTGCTTCTTGCTTTTCAACAAGAGTAGCTAATATTTCCTTAGATTGATCTAATAAATGTACGGGGATACCTTGTAAAGTCGATTCTTCTGCAAGTGTGTTTATTGCTTTTGCAAAATCAGTATCAATAGCGATATCAACATTTAATTTCTTTGCACAAAGACTAAGTATTGTTTGTGTATCTAAATCTCTAGTATAATTGACATTCAATATTTGACTTGCTAAGGCCTGTGCAGTGCTTTGTGCAACTTGTGATTTATGTTCTGGCGAAGCTGCATTGAAAGTATCTAATAAAAGTCTTAGAGTTGCTCTATTGACTTGAGCGTCCATAAGTATTTGTGTTGATTTATCTAATTGCGTTGAACTTGTAATGCCTAATTGCTTCCAAGTATCAAGCATAGCGCTTGCTTTTAATTGTAAATCTTGAGGAAGTTTTGCTATACATTGAGCATCTGTCAACATAGGATTTTCAAATTTTGACAGCTGAACAAAGACATCGCACGCGAGTAAATCTAAGGGTTCACCGTCTTTTGCTGTAGGTAGATTTTTTAATAATTCTAACACATATTCAGATTTAACAGAACTTATATTAGGTAAATTTTTGCTATCTATGCAAGATAATAATTGATTTATTGATTGCCTTGTAATGTGCTGATCGTGTAATTGTGAAACTTGTTCAGGATTGTCGCCTTGAATAAAGTCGGCTTTCACAGCTTCTAAAATTGGGCTTAGAATAGGATTAGATAAAAAAGTATTGTCTAAAAGATCGTAGGCCGCTTGCCTATCTGCTTGATTTGCTTCTGGGCTTAGTGCTTTTTCAAAAATGGCAAGGCTTGCTTTATCAAGTAGAGTAGAATTAAGATTTTCATAATTGTTCATCTGCAAAAGAAGAGGGTAGAGCGTTTTTAATCCTTCAGTGGGAAGTTTATCTCTATTTGCTAGACAAGTGTCGAGCATGTTCTTGTGCTCAGGACTAAGACTAAGGCTAAGACTTTGTAATATCTCGCTTTCGTTTAGGCCAGTATTTTTTGCTTGCTCACTTGAGATGAATTGATCAACAATATCAAAGATATCAATATTTTTATTATTGCCCGATAGAGCTTCTGTTATTTTCGAAGAAGAATTTTCAATAGTTGCTTCAAATTTTTCAATGCGTGAAGCTTGTTCTATTTTATTAGCTACTTGCGTGATAAGGCTTTCAATGCCTTTTTTAACTTCGCTTGCTTCTGTTCTGGTAGATAAAAAATCTAAGGTTTTTTGTAGGGCTTCTTGTTTTTCTTTGAGAGCTTCTGTGGTAGTTGTTGCTAGTAAACTGTCTAAACTTTTGCCTAATGTATTTTTTAATCCAGTAAGTAGTCCAATAACTTCGGCTGAATTGGTTAATTTTGTTTCGGTTGCAACCTTGTTTGCATAGGCTGGATCACTTTCTTTAAGCTTTGCTAATTTTGGAGCTATGGCTTCATAATCTGTAAATTCTAATTCGTATTTTTTCATACATTTGGCTAAAGTAGCATCAATATCTGCAAGAATTTTATCTTTTGTAGAGCCTTCTTCTAGGGCAGATAGAATTTTTAAGCTTGCTTCTTTTATTGCACCTGTTCCAGAAG
>CAYJDN010000020.1:0-4924 GCA_964368925.1 uncultured Desulfovibrionaceae bacterium
CATTTTTGCGTGTGCCTGAAAAATTGAAAGATATTTTTGTAGAGCAATTTAAAGGAAGAGCTATCGTAGAAGAAGATATTAATAATGATGAATATAATTATTCTCAAAGCTCACTTTCTTCGCTTTCAGGAAAAGCTATGCACAAAAAGAAGAATCATTATAATAGCTTCAAGAAAAACTATGACATAGATTATCGCCCTTTTGATTCAGCAACAATCACAAATGGCATTCAGCACGATTTAGAAGCATTACACGAATCTTGGTGTTATTGGAATGATTGCCTAGATGATGAAGCTTTGATCACTGAATATAGGGCAATAAAAAATTTGCTTGAAAATTATTCAACATTCCCGCAAATTACGGGCGGTGCTTTATATGCTGAAGATAATCTTGTCGCATTTGCTCTAGGAGAAAAGCTTGACGAAGCGACTTTTCTTGTGCATTTTGAAAAAGCACATCCTGAATATAAGGGATCATTTCAAGCAATAAATAAATGTTTTGCTGAACACGCAGCAGCAGACTTTGAATTTATCAATAGAGAACAAGATTTAGGAATGGAGGGGCTACGCCATGCAAAGCAAAGCTATCACCCAACTCACTTTCTAAAAAAATTCACTGTTACAATAAAAGCTTAATTTAAAGGAATCATATATGTCAAAAATAGTTACACGTTTTGCACCAAGCCCAACAGGACATCTTCATATCGGTGGCGCAA
Organism: uncultured Desulfovibrionaceae bacterium; assembly: GCA_964368925.1. Classification (GTDB taxonomy): domain Bacteria; phylum Desulfobacterota; class Desulfovibrionia; order Desulfovibrionales; family Desulfovibrionaceae; genus CAYJAZ01. Next base: position 716 of record CAYJDN010000020.1, read on the forward strand.
GAACAGCCATATTTTCATGGCTCTTAGCTCGTCATTTTGGCGGCGAATTTTTACTACGTATTGAAGATACTGATATAGAACGTTCTAAACAAGAATATACTGATTCAATCCTTGCTTCAATGAAATGGCTTGGGCTTGATTGGGATAAAGATTTAGTCTATCAAACACAGCGCAGTGAAAGATATAATGAAGTTGTTGAAGCAATGCTTGCAAATGGCAGTGCGTATTATTGTACTTGCTCGATTGAAGAAATTGAAAAAATGCGTGAAGAAGCAGAAGCAAAAGGCGAAAAGCCACGCTATAATGGCAAATGCCGTCATTTAAATAAGCCCTTTTCAGAAGATGCAGTTGTGCGCCTAAAACTTCCAGAATTTGGCAAGGTTATCTTCAATGATTTAGTAAAAGGTACAATTGCTACTGATGTAAATGAATTAGACGATATGGTTTTGCGTCGCCCACAAAAAGCTGGCGGCATGCCTACTTATAATCTTGCTGTTGTTGCTGACGATCACGATATGGGCGTGACTCATGTTTTCCGTGGCGATGATCACGTAGCTAATACACCAAAGCAAATTCTTATTTATCAGGCTATGGGTTGGGATTTACCAAATTTCGGACACGTTCCAATGATATTAGGGCCAGATGGTGCCAAACTCTCTAAAAGAAATGGCGCAAGAGCTGTTATCGAATATCAATCAGACGGCCTACTCCCACAAGCGCTCGTAAACTATTTAGTACGCCTTGGTTGGTCAAATGGCGATGAAGAAATATTCACACTTGAAACATTGATAAAACTCTTCGACGGCACGAGCCTAAACGCTTCACCATCACGCATTGACCCTGCAAAAATAGATTGGCTAAATGCGCACTATATCAAACAATCTTCAAACGAAGATTTGCTCACAAGCATGCAAGCACTTGCAAAAATAGTACAAATTGAATTACCTGAAAATTGTTTGCAATTAATACCGCTCTTTAAAGAAAAAGTAGCAAACATACTTGATCTTGCAAAGCAAATCATAGATTTCAACAATGCTATTCTTAATACTGAATTTCCACAAATTGAAGAAAAAGCTCAAAAATCTATAAATGATGAAAATAAAGCATTGCTTTTAGAATTGACAAAGTCCTTTGAAAGCCTTAACTCCTTTACAATGGAAGAAGTTGATGTGTGCATTCACGCCTTTATTGAAGAAAAAGAAATCAAATTCAAAAATATTGGCCCAATCCTACGCTGTGCCCTCACAGGACAAGCAAGCGGATCATCACTCGCCCTTATTGCCTCAATTCTTGGAAAAGAAAAATCCATATATAGAATGAACAACCTTAGCAAATAGAGAAGATTATGCAAGTATACAACACACTTACAAAAAAGAAAGAAGAATTTGTTAGCATTCGCCCTGGTAAAGTAAATATGTACGCCTGCGGCATCACCGCCTACGATTACTGCCACATAGGACACGCACGTTCGGCTGTTGTCTTCGATGTTATCGCTCGCTTTTTGCGTTTCATAAATTATAATGTCACCTTTGTTAGAAACTTCACCGATGTTGACGATAAAATTATTGCTCGTGCAAATAAAGAAGGCGTAAGTAGCACTGATATTTCAGAAAAATATATTGCCGCTTTCCATGAAGATATGGACAAGCTCAATGTTTGCCGTGCTGACATAGAACCAAAGGCAACAGAATATATCCCTGATATGATTGATCTTATAGTAAAGCTCATTGAAAAAGGGCACGCATACGCAACGCCAGCAGGTGATGTGAATTTCCGTGTGCGCTCATTTAAAGATTATGGCAAGCTTTCAGGGCGTTCGCTTGATGATATGCAAGCTGGCGCTCGTATTGAAGTTGATCAAAACAAAGAAGATCCAATGGATTTCGTTCTTTGGAAAGCGGCAAAAGCTGGTGAGCCGTATTGGGAATCACCTTGGGGTAATGGTCGCCCTGGCTGGCATATTGAATGTTCTGCTATGAGCGAAAAAAATCTTGAGCTTCCACTTGATATTCATGGTGGTGGACAAGATCTCATATTCCCACATCACGAAAATGAAATAGCGCAATCAGAAGCCTATCTTGATCAAGAATTTGCTCGCTATTGGATGCATAATGGCTTTGTGCAAATTGATTCTGAAAAAATGTCTAAAAGTTTAAATAACTTCAAAACCATACGTGATATATTAGTTAATCGTCAACCAGAAGCCCTACGCTTCTTCTTACTCACAAAACATTATAGAAGCCCAATCGACTTCTCTTTTGACGCTCTTGACGAAGCTGAACGTGGTTTGAAACGTATTTACGAATGTATAGCACAAGTAAAAAATGCGGCGGCTAATTACAAAAATAAAAATACGAAATTTGACGAATGTATTTTATCAGAATATGCTGAAATCAAACAAGATTTCTTCTTTGCTATGTATGATGATTTCAACACTGCTGCTGCAATTGGTCATCTTTTCAATTTAGTGCATCTTTTCAATCGTATTCTTGAAGATAAAAACTTCCTTCATTCACCTTTTGCAACAAAAATGCTTAAAGATTTTATTGAATTTATTGAAGATTGGCAAAATATCTTTGGCGTTTTCTACCTTGAACCTGAAGAATTTCTTGAAAATATCAAATTTGATAGAGCAAAAAGAGAAAATATAAATCTAGATAAAGTAAATGAATTGCTTGAAGCAAGGAAAGAAGCAAGAGCAAACAAAGATTACGCAAAATCTGATGAAATTCGTAATGAAATTCTTGCTCTAGGTATACAAGTAAAAGATACTCCACAAGGGCAAGTTTGGGATTTCTAAGCTTTCTGCTATAAAACTAAACAGAAAACCACAACTTTATATTATAGAGTTGTGGTTTTTTTATATCTTCTCATATAAAAAGCAAAGCATAATCAAATCATTATAGCATATTGCATAAAAAAAAGCCGACTAAAAGTCGGCTTCCTATTTTTATGTGGTGGAAACTACAGGACTTGAACCTGTAACATCCGCCTTGTAAGGGCGGCGCTCTACCAATTGAGCTAAGCTTCCATTCGCAACTCGTTTTTTATATGTAAAGTTCGCTAAAATGTCAAGAATTATTTTTCACTTTTTTTAACTTTATTGAATAAGTTTTGCTTTTGTTACAAAATCGGCTGAAAGTTTGAAAGCAACATCTTCTAAATCTCTTGATGCAGCCATAAAATTCTCAGAATCTTGAGCATAGCGTCTACCTAGCCAATCAAAAATATAAATCAAATCTGTTGCAGGAAAAATTTGCTTGTCAGTATTGCTATGAGCAAAAACAACTTGATTTTCTAATTCCGAAAGCGCCGCTTGATCTGCACCAATAAGTTCAGCAAGCACAAACATCTCTTCTTTCAATCCATCGGCAACAGCTTTGTTTCCCTCTAAATTCGCTTCATCATATGCATGTTGTACGCTTGCAAAACGTGCTCTATTTTGCTTTAAATTATTATCTAAATATGCTTTAGTTGCAAATACTTGCTCTAAATTAGGCATATTCAATATCGTTTGTACTGAATGACCTGCTGAAAAGAAATATCGTGCATAATCGTAATACATAGCCTCTTGCTGATTTACTGAAAAACCAGGGCGATCATTATGAGGATAAGTACTAGCACGCAACATATCTTCAATTATTTTATCAGAATATAATAAATAAAGAGTATTAAAATTTGATGGTTGGTAAACAAAATCCAATAATATTTCACGCACATAATAAGCATTACCAGCGCCAGGAAGCCCTGTCAAATCTACACCATAATGCGTATTCACCATTTCAGGGTTTAAATGCACTGTGCCTGTTCTTTGTCCATGAGGAGGAGGGGTATAATTTTCAACCAAGAAGAAAGAAACATTTTCTACAAAACTTGGCGTAATAATTTGATCAACAATAACGCCATTTTGCTTACCATGTACCTGACTTGGCGTATTTCTTAATGATTCAACAAATTTCTTTTGTTCACTTTTCTTTTCTTGCGCTTCAATAATAGCTTGTTCTTCAGCAGATGGAGCTGGTTTAATAGCTATAGTTGGTTTTTTCGTTGACGGAGGTTCAATTATTGTTTTTTCTGTTTCTGTAACAACTTCTGGCTCAGGAATAAAGATACTTTCTTCTTTAACCTCTGGTTTAGGAGGCTCAATAGAAGTATCAGTTCTACTTTCTTCAATTTGTGGCTTTTCTACAATAGCAATATTTTCTTCAA
>CAYJDN010000020.1:4957-14592 GCA_964368925.1 uncultured Desulfovibrionaceae bacterium
TCTTTGCCACTCATAAAATAAAAAGCACCACCAGCAAGAAGCAAGACAACTACGCCAATGATGATAAATTTATTATTACTTTTCACATCTTTTTCTTCGCTCATTTTTAACCTTCTTTATTGATTAGTAAATTCTTGCGCATAAAAACTTGTCCATTGTCATTTATAAGCGTAACGGAGATATACAAAGGTTCTGCCACTCTAGCATAATCTAGCATTCGTGGCGTTGAAATTAATGTATATTCTTTAGGTACTTGTATTCTAAATCTATACGATCCCAGTTCAGAGAAAGAAATTTTTTCATTATTTGCAAAATGCAATGCAAAATGAATATCACCAACTCTCAATTCTTCACCTATATTTCTAAGAATAAAACTTATAGCGTAATTATTTTGCACCTTTTCAAGGCTTGAAGAAGTAAATTCTACAGCATTAGATATAATTTCTTCCTGAATTACCGTCTTTACAACTTCATTCTTTTTATATGCGTCCTGTTGTTGAGCCAGTAGCTCTTTTTCTTTTGCTTCTTGTTCTTTCTTCTGTGCTTCTAATGCAAGCTTTGCTCGCCTTTCTTGTATAGCAGTATCTCTTTCAATAATTTTTATCGCCTCTTCTGCGCCAAGATAGCCAATCGGCAATGCTATAACTGCCAAATTATCCGATTGAAATAAAAGCTCTTGCTGAATTTCGTCCTTCGCCCCATCACGCAAAAAAGCACTCAAGCCTAAAGGCAAAGATGAAGACTCCTCTGATGACGCAATAATAACATCGTCAGATTCTTCATTAAAAGTACTCACACTTATTGTCATGAGAAGTATTATACAAAATAATGCAAATTTACGCATATCACTCTATGGTTAATAGATTTTTCTTGATATTATCTAAATTTTCTATTTAAGTCAAGAATATCAATATATGTATGCCTACATCTTACACATTTCTTTTTTGATTTTTTCAAATTATCTATATATTTTAGTGGATTAGCCATATTTCCATTTTAGCATTTAATCAAGAATTTATTCCCTTGTCATTGCTATTGGCTTATGCTAGTGTTTAGAACACTTATCTATAATAAAGGGTATGATATGAAAACAATAGAAGAAATAAATGCAAAGATACAATCTGGTAAGGCCGTAATTCTCACTGCCGAAGAAATGACTGCATTAGCTAAAGACGTTGGTGTGAAAAAAGCCTCTGAACAAGTTGATGTTGTTACCACAGGCACTTTCTCCCCTATGTGCTCTTCTGGGCTTTTCTTCAATATAGGGCAACCTGAACCGCCAATGATAAAGGCAAGCACAATTACTCTTAATAATGTTTCTGCTTATGGCGGAATTGCCGCTGCTGACGGCTATATTGGCGTTACAGAAGTAGCCTTAGATGACCCGCTCAATAAAGTCTATCCTGGTAAGTTCCTTTACGGTGGCGGACATGTTATCGAAGATCTTGTCGCAGGAAAAAAAGTAAAGCTTCTTGCAGAAGGTTATGGAACGGATTGTTACCCTAACCGCAAAATCGAAAGAGAAATAACTCTAAACGACTTACCTTTTGCGCAAATGCTCAATCCTCGTAACTGCTATCAAAATTATAATGTCGCTGTCAACCTCGGTGCTAAAACCGTACACACATATATGGGCTCTATCCGCCCAAATCTTAGCCATGCGAACTACGCAACTGCTGGTAATCTTTCCCCGCTCTTTAATGATCCATATTTACGCACTATTGGACTTGGTACTAAAATATTCATGGGCGGTGGGCTAGGATATGTTATTGGTACAGGCACTCAACACGTCGCCGAACCAAAAAGAAATGAGCAAGGCATACCCCTCACTCCATCTGGCACGCTCATGCTCAAAGGTGATCTCAAAGGCATGAAACAAAAATATGTGCGTGGCCTCTCTTATTATGGCTATGGCTGCACACTAGCCCTTGGTGTAGGTATTCCTATTCCTATCTTAGATGAAGAAATGGCCTATTATACATCTATCAGCAATGACAATATCTTATTGCCAGTCAAAGATTATGACACCGATTACCCTAATGGTATCCCACGTATTCTTGACCATGTGAGCTATACACAATTACGCACAGGCTCATTTGAGCTTATGGGTAAAAAAGTGAAAACAAGCCCGCTCACTTCCTATACCATTTCACAAGAAATAGCTGTTGAACTCAAACGTTGGATTGTAGAAGAAAAATTTGAAATCACCGCTCCTATAAAATAGAACAATTTCCATAAATTGAAATAAAAAAAGCTTCTTAGGAAGCTTTTTTTGTTTTATGGATTATGAACACTATAAAAGATTAATGGTGTGTTTCTAAATTAAGAGCTTTTGCTTTTTGGCAAGGAACAAAGTTTTTTTCTTGAGGGAGTTTATCCAAACATAAATGACCGAAAGAAAAAACTTTTGACGAAGCCCCATGTCGGCAAAAAATAGTTTTCTGTAATATAGCAAATTTTAGCTTGTAGAAGAAATTTTGGCTATATAACCAAAAAGCAAAAGAATTAATTTAGAAATACACCCTAGTTTCTTTTTTCAATCTTTCCCCAACTATCTTTTAAAGTAACAATTCTATTAAATGTTGGCTTTGCATTATTACTTTCTTTATCAACACAGAAATAGGCTAGTCTTTCAAATTGCACCTTGTCATACGCTTCATATTCTAATAGATGTGGTTCAGCATAAGCAGTAATCGTTTTTACAGAATTTGGATTCAAGAAATCAAGGAAATCTTGCCCCTCAGGGATATTATTAGGATTTTCAAGGCTAAAGAGTTGTTCGTAAAGATTTACATTAATTTCTTTTGCATGCTCTTGAGCTACAAAATGAATTGTGCCCTTAACCTTTCTGCCATCTTCACTCTTACCACCACGAGTTTCAGGGTCATAAGTACACAATATTTCAATAATTTCGCCATTTTCATCTTTAACAACATCAGTACAAGTAATATAATAAGCGTATCTTAGGCGTACTTCTTGGTTTGGAGCAAGTCTAAAATATTTCTTTGGCGCTTCTTCTTTGAAGTCGTCTTTTTCTATATATAGATGGCGTGAAAAAGGAATTTTTCTTGTGCCATATGATGGATCTTCAGGATGAAGAGGAGCATCAAAATATTCAACTTCATTTTCTGGATAGTTAGTAATAGTCACCTTAATCGGATCTAAAACAGCCATAAGTCTTGGTGTTATTTCGTTTAGATGTTCACGAACGCAAAATTCTAACATTCCAAAATCCACAACAGAATCAGCAACTTTACCCACGCCTATACGTGAACAAAAAGTACGGATTGACTCTGGCGTGAAGCCACGACGGCGGAAACCGCAAATAGTCGGCATGCGTGGATCGTCCCAGCCACTCACATGCCCCTCTTGCACAAGTTGTATCAATTTTCTTTTTGATAAAACTGTATAAGAAAGTTGTAATCTTGCAAATTCTGTTTGCTCTGGACGGTAAAGTCCAAGAGTTTCAAGCAACCAATCATAAATTTCTCTATTATTAACAAATTCCAAAGTACAAAGCGAATGAGTAATATTTTCAATAGAATCAGATATGCAATGCGTGAAGTCATACATAGGATACACGCACCATGTATTACCCGTTTTATGGTGATGGGCATGGCGGATTCTATATATTGTAGGATCACGCATAATCACATTAGGCGAAGACATGTCTACTTTCGCACGCAACACATATTTTCCATCTTCAAATTCGCCATTTCTCATGCGCTTAAAAAGATCAAGCGATTCTTCAATAGGGCGATTTCTACAAGGACTTTCTATGCCAGGTTCTTTTAAAGTACCACGCATTTGACGAATTTCTTCTGGTGTGGAATCGTCAACATAGGCTTTATCCATTTCTATGAGTTTTATGGCTAAATTATAAAGTTCTTCAAAATAATCTGAGGCATAGTGTGGCTCGCCGTCCCAATCAAAGCCAAGCCACTTCACATCTTCTTTAATTGAGTCAACATATTCAGTATCTTCTTTAACTGGGTTTGTATCATCAAAACGTAAATTACACTTTCCCTGAAACTCTTCAGCAATTCCAAAGTTTACGCAAATAGACTTTGCATGTCCAATATGCAAATATCCATTAGGTTCAGGCGGAAAACGTGTGTGCACTCTTGCATCAAATCTACCTTCAGCCTTATCTTTGGCTACTTTTGCTCTTAAAAAATCTACTGGTGTTTCTTGTGTTAAAACTTCGTTTGACATAATTCCCTCGAATATTAAATATCAAGCATTTTACAGCAAAAGAAAACAAAGGTCAAATTAAGCTCGCAAGCTTGTTTTTTTTCACTCACCTAAAATTCTTTACAATCCCACTTTTACTACTTCACCAAATCAGTGCCCGCAATATAAAGCACAAAAACTTCTTTTGCACCTGCTCCTAATAGGGCTTGAGTTGCTGCTCTTAAAGTCGAGCCTGTGGTGGACACATCGTCGAAAAGAAGAATGCGTTTATTCTCGACTTTTTCCCTATGCGCTAAAAATGAACCTTTGACATTACTTCTTCGCTCTTGACTTGAAAGTAAGCTTTGCGGCTTTGTTTCAAAGTCTTTTTCCAAAACATTTAATTCTAGACTAAAATCTAGTTTTGAATATTGTTTAATAAATTTAGCAATTTCAATACATTGATTATAGCCACGGTCAACAATTTTGTTCGCATGCACTGGAATAGGAATTAAAATGTCAAAAGGAGGAAATTCTTCAAGCAGGGGAGCAATAATCTGCGCTAAACTTTTTGTAAACAGTAGATTCTCATAAAATTTTACTTGAAGAATCATATCTTTTAATATCTCTTCATAAACGCCATAGAATAGGAGCTTTGTCCACCCTATTTCTATGCCTCCTCTTCCTGTATCGCATGAGGCACAATTATCTAAAATTTCACTTTTAAAGAATAGATTTTGAACAGCACCGCATCTTCTACAATAACCTGACTTTATGCGTCTTATGTTTTCTGAACAGGCAGGGCAAAGAGCATAAATTTGTTCATCTTTACTTTTATATGGCTTACTACAATAGGCACAACGCTTTTCGAGAAAATGCTCTATAGAATTAAGCAATACCATCAAATGTTTCCTCGATGTAATTATGTAATTTTTCTTGGCTTGAAGAAGATTGAAGAAAATCATTCTTACTTTCAAGCCCATAAAGACATATTGAAGAAGCCAGTTCCGCTTGTATTGTTGGTGCAAAATATTTGAGAGTTAATAGACTTCCCTCTGGCAATTTATCGCCTTTTTGCCTTGCCGCCACAAAAACAACATGCATTTTCTTATTTATAAGAGTTTGATTTTCTTTCCAAAATCTTTGTGATCTATCAACAAAAGCTTTAAACTTACTTGGTAAGTGATAAAAATAAATAGGACTAATAAATACTATTTCATCAGCTTCTAAAAGTTCATCAAAAAGCTTCTTTGTAGCATAATTTTCTTGGATATCTAAAGCGCATGTATTGTGTTGCTTCTTACATATAGAGCAATCAATACAAGGATTTATGTCATAATCTGATAAAAAAAGAGCACGAGCCTTAAGACTCGTGCGTAATTCTTCTAGTATTGAAGCACAATTTCCATCCTTTTTTGGAGAAGTAGAAATAAGGATAATGTTCTTCATGCTATGTATTTGTTAGAGATTTTGAAAATATAAACCAATAGATAAAATACATTATCTTATGAGCCTGATATTTCTTCGCCCTCTTCTTGTCTGCTTTTGCAATTAATACAAAGAGTTGTTACAGGGCGAGCTTTTAATCGAGCTATGCCAATATCTTCTCCACATTCTTCACATTCGCCATAATTACCATCTTCGATGCGCAATAAGGCTTCATTAATCTTACGAATAAGGCGACGTTCTCTATCACGAATACGTAAAGTAAAGGATCTATCAGATTCGGCTGTAGCTCTATCTGCTGGATCGGCAAAAACTTCTGCGTTCTCGTTTAAATCTTCAATGGTAGAATCGCCTTTTTGCTGAGCCTCTTCTAGCATGCTAACAAGAAGCTTTGAAAAGTAATCTAAATCCTGAGCGTTCACACGTCCTCCACTAAAAAACAGTTAATCAATAAGCATTACTATCTCAATTTTTACATTATGTAAAGTAGTTTTTCAAACTGTACATAATAAGAAAATATACTTTTAATCAAATGACTTAATCCAATTTTCTATCGTTTTAAAGTCATCTACAATGTTTTTTGTTTCTAATTTGCTGTTTCTAAATCCTATAAATGGAATTTGAGCAGCAGTAGCCGTTTTTAAATCATTGTCAGAGTCGCCAATAAATAAGGCTTCTTCTGGCAATATATTCCATGTTTTACAAATAGTTAGCGAACCAATAGGATCTGGTTTCGCTGGTAATTCTGCTGGTGTCATAACTGGATTATAATATTCTTTAAGATTATGTAATTCCAGAATTTCTTGCATAGCAATTATGCGATTTGTATGAATACCTAGCAAAATATTTCTTTCTTTGCACGTAGCCAAAAAATCGTGCAAACCATCATAAATTTTTAAAAGAGGGAGAATGTCTTTTACATAATTTACGCTGTTGTAGCCCTTTAGAGCGGCCTTTCTTAAAGGCTCTGGAATAACAAGCTCAAAAGCTTGAATGCCCGTCATCATGTGTACTCTGTGTCTGTCTTCCTCAGTCATATCAGGAAGATCAACAGCTCTACGGAGGCTATTATAAAAAAATGTATTAGAATCGAAAGAATCTATTATAACGCCATCACAATCGAAAATGATACCCTTAGGCTTTGATGTAAATGAAATAGCCATAATTCTTCCTTATAAAAAAAAGGGAAAGTACGCTGACTTTCCCTTTTCTTCAAGTTTATGCGTCGTCAGCCGAAGCAAGACCTTTAGGGTCAAGACAGGAAATAAATGCAAAGTTTGATTTGTAAACTGCTTTTACGCCCTCTGGTAATTGAAGATCTTCAACTCTAACAGTTTTGTTAAGGTCAAGATCAGAAATGTCAATAGTAATTTTAGCTGGCATAGCTTGTGGTTTAGCTGATAAGCGAACGTTTTCACGATAAAGTTCAATCTTACCACCCATTTTAGCACCACGTGAAGTACCAATAAATTCAACAGGAACTGTGATTTGAACTTCTTTGTCAAGATCAACACCATAGAAATCTACGTGAGTGAAAGTAGACTTAGTTGGGTGGTATTGAGCGTCCCAAATAATAACTGGAAATGTGCCAGCACCTTCGATTTCTAAATTGAAAACTGTAGTACGGCGCACTTTATTGTATAATTTTTCGAGTACGTTTTTTTGTACTTGAAGAACAATGTTTTCACCATTTTCTGAGTAAAATACGCATGGAACAAGATTTTGCACGCGTAAACGGCGGTTAGCGCCTTTGCCCAAACCTTCACGTTTTTGGGCTTGTAAAGATAACATAGTCATATAAGCTGGTCTCCTTTGATTTATAGCCGTTACGATGCCAGTAATCGGACTCGGCATGAATATATAGTATACAATAATGCTATTCTACTAGAAAATAGCGCTTACTGATTTACCCGTATGGATATTGCTTATTGTTCTTGCTAGTAATGGAGCAATAGAAACAACTTTAATTTTATCGCACTTCTTCCCTTCGTCTGATAAAGGAATAGTGTCAGTTACAATAACTTGACTAAAGCAAGATTCTTGTATTCTTTCGATGGCTTTGCCTGAGAAAACTGGGTGAGTAGCACAAGCACGCACTTCTGTTGCGCCATTGTCGAGTAATACTCTAGCGGCAGCACACATAGTTCCAGCAGTGTCAATCATGTCATCAACAAGAATAGCTATCTTACCTTCAACATCACCAATAACATTTGTAGCAGTAGCTTGATTTGGCTTATCACGGCGTTTGTCAACAATAGCAATAGGAGCGTCAACAGCCTTAGCAAAAGCTCTTGTTCTCTCAACGCCACCAGCGTCAGGAGAAACCATAACTACATCTTCATGCGCAATGTCTTTAAGCATTGCAAGCAAAACATTGGTAGCAAAAAGATTATCAACAGGACAGTTGAAGAAACCTTGAATTTGCCCTGCATGCAAGTCAACAGTGAGTACACGTCCTGCGCCAGCATGGCTGATGAAGTCTGCCATAAGCTTTGCAGAAATAGGAGCACGTGGGCTAACCTTACGATCTTGTCTAGCATATCCAAAATATGGAATAACAGCAGTAACACGGCTAGCACTAGCACGTTTTAAAGCGTCAAGCATGAGGCAAAGTTGCATAAGGTGGTGATTTGCAGGTGCACATGTTGGCTGAATAACAAAAACATCGCTTTCACGTACACTAGCGCCGATTTCTATACGAAGTTCGCCATCGCTAAATTCATCGCATAAGGTAGGAACAAGGTCAGTACTAAGGCATTTACACACATCTGTAGCTAAAGCTTGGTTAGCTGTGCCTGTAAGGATCTTCATTTCACCGTACATAGTAATTCTCGCTACGCCCAAAAAAGGGGAAAAGGTAAAAATACAAAATGCCCGCCTAAGCGGGCATCATATTTGTGTGGCTGGGGCGGAAGGATTCGAACCCGCGAATGACTGGACCAAAACCAGTTGCCTTACCGACTTGGCGACACCCCAACGATTACAACTCGACAAGAGAAATGTGCTTGAGGTCTTCATTGTCAAAAGAAGCTTTTGCTTTCTTTGCTTGCTCTTTATCTCCATAAATCGCAAAGAGTGAAGAACCACTGCCACTCATTAGAGCGATTTTTGCATTATGACTTCTAAGCTTTTGCTTGTATTCCCCTAATTTGGGAAATAACCTAAAGACAGTTTCTTCTAAATCATTTACAAAAAAATCTTTCTCTATCGGGTAGAGGGCATTTATAGCGTGAGTTAATTCGCTTGTCAAGTCTTGAAAATAAATTTTTTTAACTTTTTCTGTAAGATATGGATTTTCTTTTTTAAAGTTTTTAAAAATTTCTGCTGTATTCACATGAATATTGGGGCAAATGAGTAAAAGACTTAATCCTTTTAGTGCTTTTGCGTCATAATTTTCAAGAATTTCACCTATACCTTTTGCTCGCATAGGCTTGTTATATATGAAGAAAGGCACGTCAGCCCCTACTTGAACAGCAAGAGGAAGTAAAAAATTTAGAGCTTCTTCATTTTTTTCCACTTCTTCTATGGAAGAAAAATTTTTCCACTTCATATAGAGATATTTTAAAATTAATGCACCATCGGCTGAACCACCGCCAAGCCCTGCGCCATGTGGTATATTTTTTTGAAGGTCAACTACAATATTCGGCTTGAAATTTGTCGCTTGTGTAAATAGATTGTATGCTTTTGTTAGAGTATTATCTTTTAAATCAATACCTTTAGTTTCACACAAAACTTGTATGCCCTGCTCTTTCTCAGAAACTTCATCTATATATATAGTATCGTAAAGGCTAGGTATGGGATAAAACAAGCTATCAAGCAAATGATAGCCATCTTCTCGCCTGCCAACTATGTGCAGATTTAAATTTATTTTACAGCCAACTTGGTATTTCATAGAGGTAATTAACTTAGTATAGTAATTTTCAAAAGACTATAATAAAATAAAACTTCCTCGAGCATAGGACTAGCTTTAGTTCTTATATTTTCTAGCGACATTAAAATTTTTTGTAAGGAGGGGG
>CAYJDN010000021.1:0-1700 GCA_964368925.1 uncultured Desulfovibrionaceae bacterium
ATTTTTGCTGATAAAGCTAAATATTCTGATAGTGGTTTAGAGAATTTAACAAAAGAAGTTGAAGCTCATGTAGTTTTTAATAAATCATTCAAGCAAATTGGCGCATTGATGGTAGATGCTTATGAATTCATTTTCGAAAAAAGTGTGAAAAAATATTGTCTACATCTTTTTGGTGCTGGTCATGTGTCATGTGAATTAGCGAAGATTGCGCATTATCTTGATTTTAAAGTGATAGCGCTTGATGATAGATCAGAATTTGCCAATGCTGATAGGTTTCCAAATGCAACAACAATTGTTCTGCCAACTTTAGATGAGAAAGATATAGAAAATTACTTGCAAAGTCGTACTATGACGGCGCAAGACGGGATAGTTATTTTAACTCGTGGTCATGCACGAGATAGAGATGCACTTGCCGCCGCACTCAGAACACAAGCTGGCTATTTTGGAATGATTGGTAGTATCACAAAGAGGCAAAGTACATATGAATTTTTGATGAAAATCGGCTATAAAAAAGAAGATTTTGAAAAAATTCATTCGCCAATTGGTTTGAGCATTGGAGCGCAAACACCAGAAGAAATTGCAATAAGTATCTGCTCTGAACTCATTATGTGGCGTGCTGGAATATTAGATGTATAGCCAAGAAAAGGCAGGAAATATATCAGCTTTAATCCTTGCCGCAGGATATTCTTCTCGCATGGAAAAAGGCATTAAGGCTCTATTGCCCTTTGGGGAACATAAAAATATGCTTGTTTCGGCAATAGAAGCTTTTGCGCAAGCTCAAGTGTTTGAAATATTTGTGGTAGTTGGGCATGAAGACAAGAAAATAATTTCTGCTATAGAAGAGCATTATCAGCATAAAAATAATAAAATAAACATTCATTTTGTTTATAATGAGCATTATGCAAAAGGAATGTTGAGTTCAATTCAAGCGGGATTTAATGCCTTACTCGAACATAAATTTGATGCTTCCTTTCTCTTGCCTGTAGACGCTGCATTAGTGCGATTTTCAAGCATTATTGCTATGAAAAAGGCTTATGAAGCAGAAAAAATGAATGTGCTTATCCCTTTTTATAATGGAAAAAGCGGACACCCGCCTTTGATTGCAAAAGAGCATTTCTTACCAATAATAAAATACAAAGGAAATAATGGCTTACGGGGATATTTAGAAAATTGCGATAAAAAGAGCATTGATTTAATTGATAATGGAATAATATCTGACATTGATACAGAAATTGAATATAATAAGTCATTAGAATTTTTAGAATTTACAATAAACCGTGACATTTTATCATTAGATGAGTGTTATGCGTTAATGCAAAAAGAAAATCTAGCTGAAAACACAATAAGACATTCAGTAAAAGTTGCATTAGGTGCATTTAGATTGGCACAAGCTCTTGATTTAGCAGAAGTTAAAACACAATTTGCTTTAATAGCTGGTCTTTTGCATGACATTCAAAAAGGTAAAGACAATCATGCAAAAGCAGGAGAACAATTATTAACTTCAATGGCTTATGGAAAGCTTGCAACTGCAATTGCAACACATACCGATATGGCAAAAGAAGTTTTAGATAGACTAGGCATAGATGAACTCAATGACGGGGTTTTTGCAAAATTAATAGATATTAATTACTTAGAAGATGTTTCTTGTTTTGTAGCTTGTCTATGTGTGTATATTGCCGACAGATTTTATATTGGTGATA
>CAYJDN010000021.1:1710-14508 GCA_964368925.1 uncultured Desulfovibrionaceae bacterium
AATTTGTTACAATTGAAGAGCGATTTAATAAAGTAAAAATTAAATATAAAGACAATTTTGAAGCCTTAAAAGCAATAGAAAATAGAGAAAAACAAGCAACTTATATTATACAGTGGTATGAAAATAAAGTTGGACAAGAAGTAATGTTTATTGTCGACAATTCTACAAGCCAATTTCATAAGTTTGAAAAAGAACTTCTTCAAAAATTTAAAGCCTTTGTATAAAAAGAATTATATATGCAACATTTTTTATATCTTATGCGTCATGCACACATAGAAACAGAAGCAGAAATGATAGGCAAATTAGACTTGCCACTCTCCAATTTAGGAATAGAGCAAGCTGAATTTTGGAAAGAACAATTTGTAGATGTAAAATTTAGCGCAATGTATGCAAGTCCATTGAAAAGGGCCAAGCAAAGTGCAAAAATTATATGTAATAATAGCGAGTTAAATATTATAGAAGAGTTTAGCGAAATTTCTTTGGGACTTTTTGAAAATAAAAAGAAAGAAGAAATTTTAGAAAAATATAGTAAAGAATGGGAAGAAAGAGGAAAGGATTTTTATTATAATAAACCACCACTTGGTGAAAGTTTTTATGAACTTGAAAAAAGAGTTATGCCTGCTTTTTATAAGCTTATAAAGGATTTACAAGAAAAAAATAAAGACAAAAAGCAAGATATTCACACGCTTATTGTTGCACATCAAGCAATAAATAGAATTATTCTTGCTCAAATTTTATCAGTTCCGAAAAAAGAAATTATGCAAATTAATCAAGGCTATGCGTGTATAAATATTTTTGAAATTTCAAAAAATATTAGATATATTAAGCGAAAAGACTGTCCTATACAATAAAAGACAAGCTCCTAAAATTGCTTTGCCTTTACACCTCTTTTGTGCTAACTTTTGTCAATGAAAAAATTTTAAAAGTCGAGTTGTTTTAAAAAATAACTTGCTTGCGAGGGAAAGTGACAACAGATACGACATTTAATGACAAATCTGATATGAACACAGCTCTTTCAGCCTATGTCAGCGTGAAAATTAAGAAAGATGCAACCATCTTTGGGCCTGGCACAGCTAGACTTTTAAGAGCTATTGATTGTTTTTCAAGCGTGCGTAATGCTGCGAAAAGCATGGATTTGTCATATTCTAAAGCGTGGAAGATGATAAATACAACTGAAGAAGAGCTTCAAATGCCGCTTGTTGAGCGTCGGCATGGTGGGAAAGACGGCGGTAGCGCAAGTCTTTCTCATTATGGAAAAAACTTGCTTGAAAAATATGAAAGATTTAACGGAGATATACAACTTTATGCAAACAAAGTATTTGAACAATATTTTAGGTGATGCACTTAATAATATTTTTATAGAAGGGCAATTTAATGTTGGTAAAACGACATTAATTCTTGAAATATGCAAGGAGCTTAACATAAAATGCGCTGGATTTGTGAGCATTAAATTATTTGATGAAGAAAATAGCATAAAAGCATATTATCTTCAGAAATTTCATAGTGCTATAAAGACTAATCTTGATTGTAAAGATGATTCTATTGATAATAAAAGGGTATATCTTTCATTTCAAGAAGATAAAAGTATAATAAATCTAAAGGCATTTGATCAAATTGATGATGTTTTTTCTAAAATTGATGATATTGATTGCTTTATCATGGACGAAATCGGAGGTTTTGAGCTTGCGTCGCAAGAGTTTAGAAATATGATGTTTTCTCTTTTGGAAAGTGGCATTATGTGCATTGGAACTGTGAAGAGCGATGATAATTTTGACCGCATGCGAAATAAATTGAAAGAAGAATGTCCTAATATTGAGCAATCAAGAAGAACATTATTACAAAAGCTTGAAGTGCTGACTCTCACAAGACAAAATAGAGAACAGATTAAAGAAATTATTATTAATAGAATAAATAAAAGGAAATAGAATGAAAAAGATTTTGCAGTTCGTGTTTATAGTTTTTCCACTTTTCTTATTATCGGCTTGTAGCGAGGAAAAAGAAGAAACAGCCAATAACTATGCCACAATCACTGATCATGCAGGGCGTGAAATTGTTTTAGAAAAAAAGGCAGAAAAATTAGTAACTAGTTATTATATTACAACATCTGCTGTTTTGGGATTAGGGCTTGCAGACACTTTGGTGGGAATTGAAAATCAAGCTCAACTTCGCCCACTTTATCAGCTTATGGCGCCTGAATTGCATAGTGTTGCAAATGTTGGAACAGCCAAAGATGTTGACATTGAAAAAACTATGTCATTAGAGCCTGATTTAGTTATCATTCCACTTCGTGTGGTTGATTCAGCGCACACTCTTGAAGAGCTTGGAGTGAAAGTCATTTGCGTAAATCCTGAAAGTCACACTGAACTCATGCAAATGCTGAATATGATTGGAGAAGCAACTGGCACAAAGCACGTAGCTGAAAAAATAAATAAAAGAATTGATAATGCTATTTCCGAATTAGGCACAAGGCTCAAAGATGAAGCTAAACCAAAAGTTTATTTGTCGAATAATAGTTCCTTATTGTCGACAGCTGGCAAAAAAATGTATCAACATGCTTTGATGACACAAGCTGGCGCTCAGAATGTGGCTGAAAACATTGACGATACATATTGGGCGGCCATTTCCTATGAGCAATTGATTGCTTATAATCCTGATTATATAATAATTGCTTCTGCGGCCACTTATGGCGTAGATGATGTTTTGAATAATCCACATATTCAAGAGTTGGATTGCATAAAAAATAAAAATGTTTATAAAATGCCGTCAAGCCTTGAAGCTTGGGATTCTCCTGTTCCAGCCTCCTATTTAGGATCTTTATGGCTTGCAAGCATTATTCACCCTGAACAATATTCAGAAGAAGAATATGCTAAGGAAATGCAGGGATATTATAAAGAATTCTATGGTTTTGACGTAGACATTTCGAAAGTCAAGTAAGAAATTGATGAAGAAAAACACGCTGATATATATATTTGTGAGTCTTGCACTGCTTATTGGCTGTATTGCTTCCCTTTTTATAGGTAAGTACCCTCTAACAATGGAAAATCTTCTAAATGGACATAGAACTTCGATTGAAGTTTTCACAAATCTAAGGCTTGCAAGAACAATTATGGTGCTTGTGGCAGGTTTTTCTTTGTCACTCACTGGTTATGTTTATCAGACTGTTTTTAAAAATCCTATCGCCTCGCCTGACATAATTGGTGTTTCTTCTGGTGCTTGTGTGGGGGCGGGAATAGCCATAGTTTTCATAAGCACAAACACATTAGCAACGGCAACTTTTGCCTTTACAGGCGGTATGGCGGCAGTTTTTTTGTCTATGACCTTGGCTAGTCTTTCACGAGAACAAACAATTGCGACCTTTGTTTTGTCGGGCATAGCGGTAAATGCTTTGGCCGATGCGCTTTTGATGTTGATTAAATTAGCGGCTGATCCACTTGATAAATTGGCCGCTCTTGAATTTTGGACTATGGGGTCTTTTGCCGCAGCCACGACAAATAAAGTCATTCCTGTACTTCCAATTGTATTGACTACAAGCATTTTACTGTGTTTACTCTATCGACAAATCACCTTGCTTTCTTTGGATACGAATGAAGCAAAAATGCTTGGTCTTCCAGTTGGTAAAGTGCGAAGTTTAGTAATTATATTAGCGACTTTAGCTGTAAGCATTGTGGTAAGTGTTGTAGGGAAAATAACATTTATCGGCCTCATTGCGCCACATCTAATGCGTTTATTAACTAAAGAACATTCAATTAAAACAATGTTTTTTGCAGGTGCTTTAGGCTCTGCAATACTACTATTTGCTGACTGTTTAGCCCGCAGTATTGGTACGGCAGAAATTCCTATCAGTATTTTGACCTCAATTATTGGCGCTCCTTTGCTCATTTCTTTAGTGATTACTAACGGTGGGAAGAAGATATGAATACTTTAGAAGTTTCAAATTTAAGTGTGAAATATAATGAGGCTGAAATTGTAAAAAACGTGTCTTTCAAATTGCATAAAGGCTCGCTCTGTGCCTTACTTGGGGCGAATGCGGCAGGGAAAACGACTCTTTTAAAGGGTATATGCTCGCTTATAAGGCATACTGGCCATAGCTCAATTGAGGGCAAAGAACTTTCTGGCATGAATGAAAGACAAATTGCTCAATATATTAGCTATATACCGCAAAGATGTTCTCTTGATATTCCTATTAGTGTGCTAGAAGTTGTGCTTATGGGCTTTACTTCTACTCTTTCTATGTTTGAAGGAATAAGTCCTGCGCAAAAAGAAAAAGCATTAGAGGCACTTGAAAGGGTTGGTATTTCAAAATTAGCACAAAAGTTATTTATTAACCTAAGCGAAGGACAAAAACAATTAGTAATAATTGCAAGGGCTTTAGTGCAAGAAAATTCTATGATGATTTTTGACGAGCCTGATTCTGCGCTTGATTTTCAAAATAAGCACATAGTTCTTTCAATTATCAAGGAAATTGTAGGACAAGAAAAAAGTGCACTTGTTTGTTTGCATGATGCAAATATCGCATTGAAGTATTGCACACATGCTATTTTGCTAAAAGATGGCGAAATTGTTCAAGAAATTGATTTAAAAAATATAGATGCTCAAAGTTTGAAATTGAGCCTAAGCATGATTTATGGTTCTATCGAAATTGTTGAATACAATGGAAATTATATAATGATTAAGTAGCTTTATTTCTTTTTGTGTCATCAAAAAGCAAGATGAAAACCGTGCATAAAATAAGTATAGCACCAAACCAGCCAAAAAGTGAAAATGATTCATTCCAAATCAGCCAAGCCGCTACGACAGCAACAACTGGTTCTAAATTTGCAATAATAGAAACCTTTGTAGCTTGCAATAATTTCATGGCTTCACAATAAAACCAGTAAGCAATATAGGTGCTTATGAAAGCAATCCCTACAAGAGAAAGCCAAGCCGCTAATGGTAGATTGAAGTTTAGATTAATAAAGGGCAATAGGCTGAGAGCCGCCATAATAGAGGCATATCCGTACAAAGTAAAAGGCGTATAGACAACTAAATATTTCTTTGTAACGACATAATGCGTGGCGTATAAAAAACCAGAGAGCAGACCAAAAAATATACCGCCCATATTGACATTTATTTCCCCATTTCCGCTAGAAAAACTAATGCAGGCAACGCCAAATAATGCAATAATTATAGCAATGAATGTGATTTTTGTGAGTGGAATTTTGAAAAATAAGCGTGAAAAAAGCGCAACCCAAGCTGGCGCAGTATAAAGCAGTACTGAAGCGAGTGCAACGCCGCCCTCTTTGATAGCGTATTGCCCACTAGCAAAAAAAGTTGCAATAGAAAAAATTCCAAAAAGGCTAAAAGCAATAAAATCGCTTATTGAGTGTATGCGAGCGTCTTTGATAAAGATTGCATGACTAAGAAAAAAGATGCCTGCAAGTAATGCCCTCCAAAAAGCAACTTCTAATGGGCCTAGTCCATGCGACATGGCGATACGCCCGAATACTCCAAGTATACCCCAACAAATGGCGGCTACAATAATGAAAAAATAGCCTAAATAGACACGCATGCAAACCTCAAGAGAAAATTTCTTTTCTATTTTTATACGTGAGCAGAAAAGCCTTGTCAATTTGAATTATAGCAAAATAACAGATTTATAGAGCTAAGAATTTTAACTTGTCATGCTTAGAAAAAAGAGTATCATTTTTTTAACCAAAGCGTGTTTCTAAATAATCTTTTGCTTTTTGGGCTAAGAAGTAGATGGTATAGTTTTGCTAAGACGTTGTAATAGCTGGCAAAAATATTTTGATAAGCGCAAATTCTTTTATACTTTTATAAGGGGCTGAAAAGTATGGAAAATTTATATTTCTCATTTACGGTGGTTTTTCCTCTTATTTGTTTGCTTGGGCTTGGGTATACTATGGCTTTACTCAAAATGCATAAGCAAGATTTTTTCTCACAAGTGAATGCGCTTTGTTTTGAAATTTTCTTACCTACGCTTTTATTTATCAATATATATCAGTCAGATTTCAATTTAGCTCGCTCGCTTAATTTAGTTGCGTATGCGGTTGCTTCGGTCCTTGTGCTTGTAACTATACTTGTGTATGTGATTCCGTTTTTTGTGAAAGAGCGCAAAGATTGTGGTGTTGTTATTCAAGGTATTTTCCGTAGTAATATCGTGCTTTTCGGTGTGCCTGTAGCCAATTCTTTATATGGCGCAGAGGGCGTGAGTACTCTTTCTATTCTTATTGCCTTTGTAATTCCTTTATATAATGTCTTTGCTGTATTGATTTTACAAGTTTATTCAAATCAGCGCCCCAACATTGGCGGTGTGGTTAAGCTTATGGGTAAAAATCCATTGATTATTGCTTCTTTGCTTGGATTTATCTTTGCTGGTTTTGAGATAAAATTACCGAATATGATTGAATCTACTTTGCATAGTCTTGCGAATATCGTCACTCCTCTTGCCTTGATTGCACTTGGTGGGACTTTTAGAATACGAGAAATGCAGAAGTACATGAAATCGCTTACGGTTAGTGTTTTGGGTAAGCTTGTGTTTGTGCCTATGCTTTTTTTGTCATTGAGTTTACTTTTCCCATTTACTCCTATTGAATTTGCCGCTTTGATGGCTGTTTATATAAGTCCTACAGCGCTTGCATCTTTTACAATGGCGCAGAATATGGGTTCTAATGGTGAATTGGCGGGCGAGATAGTTGTGCTTACATCTATTGCTTCAATATTTAGTATTTTTCTTTGGCTTACAGTGTTACAATTTATGAATTTAATATAATTTTTATTAGGGTGTGTTTCTAAATTAATTCTTTTGCTTTTTGGTGATATCGCCAAAAATTATCTCGGGAACTAAACTTAGCTCTATTATTGAGTTCCATTTCTGCCGAAATCAAGCTTCGTCAAAAGTTTTTATCTTTCAGTCATTTATATTTAGATAAACTCCTTCAAGAGAAAAACTTTGTTCCTTGCCCCTCTTTGCTAAAGTCACAAAAGCTCTTAATTTAGAAACACACCCTAGACATTTTATAAAAAGGAGAGATTATGGATTTAAAGATGAGAAGAGCTTTATTGAATATTAATGGCGAAGATTGTGAAATAATTTGTAATGATAATGAGAGTTTAGTCGACATTCTCCGTCGACAAGGCCTTACAGGAACTAAGGCTGCGTGTAGATCGGGGCATTGTGGGGCTTGTAGTTTAATTTTAGACAATAAGCTTGTCCGTGCTTGCTTGTATAAAATGAAAAATGTGAAAGATTATGCATGCATAGTAACGATTGAGGGCGTAGGCACAGCCAAAAATCTTCACCCTTTACAGCAGGCTTTTCTAACTTTTGCAGCTGTGCAGTGTGGATTTTGTTCTCCTGGCTTTATTCTATCAGCTAAGGCTTTACTGATGGAAAATGCAAAACCTAGTCGTGAAGAGGTAAGAACGTGGTTTACTAAGCATAATAATGTTTGCAGATGTACTGGATATAAGCCAATTATAGATGCTGTTATGGAAGCGGCGGCAGTTATGCGTAATGAAAAAAGCATAGACGAAATAAAGCCGAAACCTGCGAAAGATGGTAATTTATATGGAACGCATTTTACAAAACCGCATGGTGTTTCAAGGGTGACAGGCTCTTGTAATTTTGGTGCTGATGTTTCGTTGAAAATGCCAGCAGGAACTTTACATCTTGCTCTTGTATTAGCAAAACGACATAGTGCAATAATTGAAAATGTTGATACATCTAAAGCGCTTACAATGTCTGGAGTCGCTGGCGTTATAACAGCTAAAGATGTGAAAGGCACAAATAGATTTACTGCTGTTCAAGGCATTGTGCATAGTCATTGTCATGGAAAAGAAAGACCCGTTATTGCAGATAAAGAAGTTTTTAGATACGGCGATGTAGTTGCAGTTGTTGCGGCACGATCACGAGAAGAAGCAAGACTTGCTGCTAAAGAAGTGCTTGTAATATATACAGAAAAAGAAGCAGTTTTGAATTTTATGGACGCTGCAAAAGCAGAAAGTCGAAACGTGCATGCGGATATGCCTAATATATATATGGAATTACCTTTGTATAAGGGTAATGATACGAAGCCGATTTTTGAGCAAGAAGATTTGATTGTTGCTGAGGGGGCATTTAGTACGACTCGTCAGCCACATCTTCCAATAGAACCAGATGTTGTTATAGCCTATCCACATAAAAATGGTGTTGCAATTCAGGGGAAGACTCAATTTGTCTATGGAATTATTGGACAAATGGCGGCGGCTATTGGTCTTGAGCCAAAAGATATACGTATGATGCTTAATCCCGCTGGTGGAAGTTTTGGCTATAGCATGTCGCCAGCCAATTTTGCGCTTACGGCTGTATGTGCTCTTGCGCTCAATGCGCCTGTATCGCTTGATATGAGCTATGAAGAGCATCAGCACACAACAGGTAAACGTTCGCCAGTTTATTCAAATGCTCGCCTTGCTTGTGATAGAGATGGAAAATTAGTGGCGATGGATTATATGGCTGGCATTGATCATGGTGCGTATAGCGAAATGGCAGGAGCTTTGACGACTAAAGTTATGCGTTTTTTTGGCTATTATTATGACATTCCAAATATGCGTGGCTTAGTGCGTACAGCCTTTACAAATAATAATTTTGGAACTGCCTACAGAGCTTTTGGCTCGCCTCAAGCCTATATGGCAAGTGAGCAACTCATTGAAATGTTAGCAGAAAAAATGAATATAGATCCTTTTGAATTTCGCTATAAAAATCTTGCTAAAGAGGGCGTTACAAGTACTACTTCTGTGCCTTATCGTGATTATGTCATGCACGAGCTAATGGATATGGTTCGCCCTTATTATGAAGAAGGCAAGAAAAGAGCAAAAGAACTTTCTTCGGATACGCTGAAATATGGAGTAGGGCTTGCTTTAGGCGGCTATCATGTTTCCAAAGTTCCTGATTTCTCTTCTGTTGATTTAGAATTGCGTGAGGACAATGGCATAAATGTTTATGCTACTTGGGCTGATGTTGGTCAGGGTGCAGATTTTGGACTTTTAGCGCATACGCATGAATCTCTTAAGGCTCTTGGCGTGAAAGCTGAGCAAATTCACATGATTATGAATGATAGCGAAACTTGCCCTGATACGGGTTCAGCTTCGGGTTCACGCTCACACCATGTGGCAGGTTTAGCAATTATAGACGCAGCCAAACAAATGCTTGCGGCTATGCAAAGTGAAGATGGAAGCTATCGCTCTTTTGCTCAAATGAAAGAATTAGGCTTAGAAACACGTTTTAGGGGGAATTATGAAAATCATTCCTCAGATATAAATCCTGATACGGGGCATGGTTATGGAAATGTTGCTCAAAACTATGTTGTGGTTGTGAGTGAGGTTTCAGTTGATACGGTAAGCGGTAAGGTAAAGGTAGAACGAGCGCATATTGCAGCTGATGTAGGTAAAATTGCTTCTTATCATGCTGTTCTTGGTCAGGCTTGGGGCGGATTTTCGCATGGAGTTGGCTTTGCTTTGAGTGAAGATTATGACGATATGCAAAAGCATGAAACTTTGCGTGGGGCTGGAGTTGCAACTTGTATTGACGTGCCAGATGATATAAATGTTTATTTCCTTGAAACATTAAGAAAAGATGGGCCACATGGCTCTACTGGTTGTGCTGAGGGCTTCCAGAGTTGTGCACATGTAGCAATTATAAATGCTATCAAACAAGCAACAAATGTTAGAGTAACGACATTACCTGTGACGGCTGAAAAAATCAAAGCAGGATTAGAAGCGCTTGCAAATAATGAAGAATATAAGCAAGATGCCTTTGATCTCGGTTGTGAATTATACGAACGCTTGGCTTATTTGAAAGAAAAATACAGCCAAGAAAAATAAAGATAACAAAGCCCACAATAGAGAAGTTTTAAATTCTATGCTATTGTGGGCTTTCATTTTTATATATTTCTAAAAATAAATCCTATAGTTAGGGCATATTCTTATAAAAATTTTATACATTTTCTCTCTTCTATGAGCGAGAAAGTTTCGTATTGAAATGATTAATGATTTTCAGCGCTTTTTGCGGCTTCTTTAATACGCTCGTGAATGTAATTGAACATATTTTCATCATCTTCATCTAAGTTGAGGCATAAAGCATCTTCATTCATAAGCCCTTTAGGAACAAAATCACCAATTTCATCAGGGTCTTGCACCATATCAGCATAAAAACAAACTGAAAGCCAGCGTTCATTTGGATCATCGTCAACAACGTCCACAAGTACAAAAAGTGGCCTACTGTTTTGAGCTGTGTGTTTTGCTCTCAATGAATAACTAATATTAGGTCTTTCGTTGAATTCCAATAACATACCTTCATTTTTTAACCAAGAATAAAGGGTAGTAAAAGCATTTTTTGCATTGAGTGGATCATTCTCCCAAAGGGCAAGCCAAGCATCAATTTGTGCACAAGTTTGTTCATTACTCATAAGAAATTCCTTATCATTATTTTATACACTAAGTTACAATTTTGTTTAAAATTTTGCAAGGATTTTTAAAATCTTAACAAAATTTTACATAAAGTAAAACTGTTGAGCTTGACAAGTAGATATTAGATTTATATACTTATTGATAATGTTTACTAGTAATAGGTACCAATAATAAAAAGGAGAATTTATGCGCTACGAATTTACAGAAGATTTATTTACCGGCAATTCAATGATAGATACAGAGCACAAAAAACTTTTAAAAGCTGTAGATGATTTAATGCAACATATTTCATCTGGACATGGGAAAGATCAAGTAGACAGTGCTGTTAATTTTTTATTAAGTTATACAAAAGAACACTTTAAACACGAAGAAGATTTGCAAAAACAAAATTCCTATCCTGAATATGAAAAGCATTTAGCTTGGCATAAGAAATATATAGACACATTGTCAGGACTTCAACAAAAGCTTGTTGGAAATGGCGCTTCTTCTTTGATGGTTGTAGAGCTTACTGGGGCTGTGAGCGACTTAGTAAAACATATTAAAACATTTGATAAAAAATTAGCCGACTATTTAAAATCAAGATAGTAAATTTAGACAAAATCTGAAATTGCTCTTAAAATAAAAATGGCCTTGCATAAAATATATGTAGGGTTATTTTTTTTGTTTTGAATAATAATATTCTACAAATGGATTTTTTGAGTATGAAAATTCAAAATAGGAAAATAAAGAATAGGAAGTTTAAATGAGGGAAAAAATAATCAAACTTTGAAGAATGATATGGTGTTTGATTGCTCTAAATTGATGAAGTTTGACTCTTATTTTTGAATCTGTTATGAAAAGGATACCTGTACTTTTCGTTTTTTCGCTTACTGTCTTTATAAATGGGTGGTGTTTATGCAAGATATAGATTTATTGTATTTGATAACTGTGGCAGGAACTTTTGCCTTTGCTATATCTGGCGCATTAGTTGCATATAAAAAGCATATGGACGCTTACGGAATGTTTGTTTTAGCATTCGTAACAGCAGCTGGTGGCGGTACTGTTCGTGACGTCATGCTCGATAGAATACCTTTTGTGTTGCAAGATGGAATGTATGTATTGATGTCACTTTTGGCGACATTTGTAGTACTTTTTATGACAAAAACCGTTGAGCGCAATATGTGGCTTTTGAATGTGAGCGATGCTATTGGTTTGGGCGTGTTCACGTGTATGGGCGCTAATGTGGCACTTAGCGAGGGTGTTGATTGGTATGGCGTTGTGCTTTTAGCTACTATGACAGCGACTGTTGGCGGAATGATACGTGACATTTTAGCAAGAGATGTGCCCTTTGTTTTACAAAAAGAAATCTATGCTTCGGCGAGTGTGCTTGGTGGTTTTATGTTTCTTTTTCTAAACTATATTGGGCTTAGTTTGAATATGAATATTCTATTTACTTCGATTTGCACAACCTCATTTAGATTATATTGTATGCATAATGATGTACAATTACCAAAAAACCTAAGAGGCTAACTATTTGATTTGATATATTATAGTGTCTATTTATGAATACAGCTATATTGATATAATTAAAATTCGTAGGCTAATTCTTCAAATAAAGCTTTGTACTTTTCAGGATTTTGTTCTCGTAAATTTTTTAGAATCTGAACAATAATATGCACTTGAATGGAAGTGCTTCTTATAGAGCAAAAATTTTCAATATCTTCTGGTAATGTTAAATAATTTTGAAATTCAACTTTATCAAAATTTTCTATGAAATATCTTTCAAGCAAACGAAGTTGAGCATTATTTTTAATGTTGCCAGAAAAATAACTAATACCAAAGAAATCAGGCTTTCCACCTCTTTCGAGTAAGCGAGCGTAGCCAATAAGCTTTGTGTTTACTTTGTTTTTGTAATCTATTGCAAGTTCTTCAGTTAGTTCTCGTTCCATTGCGTAGGTAAGTATTTCGTGCAGATGTTTTTTCTTTTTTGTATCTTTGAAATCTACCGATCCAGAGCCAGTTGGAGCAATGCGTTGTGCATTGAAATCACTCCCTTTACCTTGTACGGTAAACCAAAAATGATTTTTCCCATTTTCTTGCGTAATAAGTATAGTAGAAGCGCCCAAATGATTTGTGCAAAGGCAAGAAGAAATATCATGTATGGTTTCATTCTCTTTATTATATAAAAGATTTACGCCATCGTAATATGTTTCAAGCGAATCCATAACATATACTTTTTTATAAACCATTTCATGAGTGCATAAACTATCAAAAAATTTCACTTTCCTTAGTCTTACGTCCTTGGTGTTTAAAAGAATATCGTCAACAATACCAAGTAGTTTACCATCAAAAATGACACTACTTCTCGTTTTTAAT
>CAYJDN010000022.1:0-14249 GCA_964368925.1 uncultured Desulfovibrionaceae bacterium
AAGTCCTTGCAATAGCAGGGACTTTTTTTTGTTTACTAGAAATGATTTATAGTTTTTTAAAAGGCATGGATTCTCACGTCGCTTCGCTCCTCAGAATGACACACTTTGTGCACTTTAAAAAATACTGTGTACGCTTGCAAAACTATCTCTAAAAAAAATTTCATTAATAATGAAAGAAGATTTATATATCTATTTTTTTTGCATTTTAATTAATCGTGGCTATACTGAGCACATATTTTCTACCTACACTTAACATCAAACAAGCAAGTGTGTGTCATTCTGAGGAGCGAGCAAAGCGAGTGACGTGAGAATCCATGCCTTTAAATTTTTATGAATTATACATTCATTAAAAGAAAACAAGATAGATACTTGACCTTTAAAACTATATTATCTAAAATGATTGTATGAATAAATACTATGTATATATCTTAACAAACAAAGTAAATGGCACGCTCTATGTCGGTGTCACAAATGATTTGTTAAGACGCATATATCAGCATAAAAACTCCACCAAGCCAACTTTCACATTGAAATATGGCGTAAATTTGCTTGTTTATTTTGAAGAATCAAATGATATCAACGTTGCAATTGAACGAGAAAAACAAATTAAAAGTTGGAAACGCAAAAAAAAGATTGCTCTTATAGAAGAATATAATCCCTCATGGCAAGATTTATCTGCACTGTTTAGCGCTTTATAATTATATTTTACTGCTCTGATGCTTTTAAAAGGCATGGATTCTCACGTCGCTTCGCTCCTCAGAATGACACACTTTGTGCACTTTAAAAAATACTGTGTACGCTTGCAAAACTATCTCTAAAAAAAATTTCATTAATAATGAAAGAAGATTTATATATCTATTTTTTTTGCATTTTAATTAATCGTGGCTATACTGAGCACATATTTTCTACCTACACTTAACATCAAACAAGCAAGTGTGTGTCATTCTGAGGAGTGAGCAAAGCGAGTGACGTGAGAATCCATGTCTTTAAAAATCTAAATAAATCACGCTTCCATTAAACGCAAAAAAGCCCCTGCTATGCAAGGGCTTTATTTATACTATATTTCTAAAAATTAGAATGAGTATCTTAAGCTAAGACCACCAGTGAAAGCATTAGCTTCGTTGGTTGCATTAATATCCATAGGAATTGTGTAGTATAAGTTTACGCCAGCTGATAATGCATCATAGATTTTGTAAGAAGCATTAGCACCTAATTCGATTGCTGAGCCTTCTTTACCTAAGATTGTGCTAGGAGCTTTTTCATCATCTGTAGTTGTTACGTACATTAAGTGTGCACCCATGTTTAAGCTGTCAACAACAGAAACATCAGCAATACCAAGGCCTACACCCATAGTACCACTAACTGCGCCGCCACCCATTTTAGCACCGCTCCAGCATGCAGGACCTTGGTCGAACCATAATGCGCCTACGCCACCAGTTGCGCCCCATGAACCTGCACCAATAGTAGTAACACCGCTTTCGCCTTTTGTATCAGCACCAGATGCGTACCAACCGAATGCGCTTAAAGTAGCGAAGTCCATGCTGTAATTAGCATATAAGTCAAATAAGAAACCTGATTTGTTCTTGTCTGTACCGTGAACGTTTAAACCTGAGTATAAGAAATCAACACCGAAGTTTAAGTTATCCATCATGTTGATTGAAGAAGTAACACCAACCCAGTATGCATTGTTTTGTGTTGAGTCTACATCGTCAGCAAAAGCAGCCCAAGGAGTAACTGTAAACATATCCATGTCTACTGGAACAACAACAGCAATCATATCGCTTTCGTTAGAAAGATCCATTGCTGCATTATCATCAGCTAAGCGAGCATAAACAAAAGTAGGTTGGATCATACCAAAATCAGTTGAAACAACAACACCAGCTGCAATATCGTCAAGAACTGGGTTTACTGCGCCCATGTAAGCAGGAAGCATCATTGATTGGTAACCAGCACGAATGCTTACTGGAGCCATTGGCAATGTAAAGTCAACAAATGCATGACGTAGTTGGAAGTTTGCGTTCTTAGTAGCGCCAACAACCATTTCGTTACCCCAAGTAGCTGTACCATCGCCAGGAATACGTACACGGATTTGACCCCAAAGATCTTCAGATGCAACAGCATTCATGTTTAATTCAACACGTTGCATAAGGTTAGTATCGTTAGGACCTTTTTCTTGGAATCCCATATCGTTGAAGTATTGGCCAGTAAGTACTGTGTAACCTGAAATTTCGATATCAGCAGCTTTTGCTACTGGAGCAGTTGCAGCTACTACAAGGCCAGCAGCTAAAGCAAGAGTAATAATACGTTTCATTAAAAACTTCCTTATTATAATATTTGTTATGTTAATCCTTTCAAAAATAGAGCTCAAAGAAGCAACTATCTTCAAAATTAAATTTGAATGACTCTCGTCAAAAGTGCATTCAAACCTTACCCCACAAAGAATGTCAAAAAATTATGACAGATTAGAACTCTTATGTTCTATTTTTTTTACTTAATCAAGTCTTTATTATACTTTGTTACAAACGTTACATTTTGTTACAATTGGTTTTTACAAACTTTGACTTTTAATCAATAAAAACCAACAGGATATAAACAAGGACTTGAAAAATATTTTTTTACTGAAAAACCATTGTAATTTTTTTTTACAATTATTTCCTCAATTTTCCTGACAAAAAGAAAAATTAATATTAATTTTTTGTTACAAAAAATAGAATTAAAAAAATATAGTAAAATTGTCTTAATCTTTTCAAGATACATATCGGATTAATAAAGAAGATGCAATAGAGTTATATAGAAAATAATTCATTTCTTCAAAGTGCTCATCTATACTATATAGTACATTAAATATGAAATTTCTTGCGTATGCTAAAATTTATAATAGTAAACACATACTTGACGAAGTTATTATATTTTTGCTAAAGTTAGCGAAATATAATATTTTAAAGAGGGCTAACTATGAAATCACTTGCAAAATATCTTCTTGCTTTCGTATTTGTTTGCGTAACTGCGCTAACAGCTCAAGCAGAAAAAACCTACATCAACGGTATTGATGCTAACTATCCGCCTTTCGGTTATGTGAATGAAAAAGGACAACCAGACGGCTTTGATGTTAAAGCTATCGATTGGATTGCTAAAGAAATGGGCTTTAAAGTAAAGCATCAGCCAATGGATTGGGACGGCATAATTCCATCGCTTCTAGCTGGCAAGATTGATTTCATCGCTTCGGGCATGAGTATTTCTCCTGAACGTGAAGCGCAAGTTGCTTTTACTGATCCTTACTGGAGATTTGCAACTGTTTTTGTAGCTAAAAATGGCTCTAAGCTCACATCAGACGAAATTATCAAATCTAAAATTCGTTTAGGTGTTCAACGTGGAACAAGCGAACACACTATTTTAGAAGACATGAAAAACAATCAAAAACTCAAATATACCTTACGTTTCTATGATTCAGCTCCACTTGCTATTGAAGATCTTGCAAATGGAAGAATTGATGCAGCAGCTATGGACATTTTCCCTGCGAACGATGCTATAGCGAATGGTAAACCTGTGAAAGTGGTTGGAACTTTTGGCGAAGAAGAAACTTTTGGTGTAGCTGTGCGCAAAGAAGACAAAGAACTCCTTAGAATGATTGACGAAGGCTATAAAAAATTACAAAAAGATCCATATTGGGAAGAACTAAATAATACATATATTAAGTAGTAGTATTGTTAATTAATAATAAGGAGGAAAATCACACCAAAATTTAGGTTGATTTTCCTCCTTTCAATTTATACTAACTATAAAACTACCCTATGCAATAAAATTTTATTTCCCTTTATAATCTTTATCGAAATTCTTTTCCAACTGCCAGCGAGTGAGCGCATTATAAGCAGTACGCCTTTTTGTTGGATTATTTTCGCAAAGATATTCAAATTGCTCCATAGCTGAACTTCTTTTTGTACTTCCAGATGATGGACAAGGATTTTTCCAAATTGGTAATTCCCAAATCTTTGCAGCTTTGATAATATCTTTTTTGTCAAGAAGCAGAAGCGGACGTATGACTTGTAATTGTCCGCCAAAAAAAGGCTCATTCATGCTCATGCCATCAACTCGCCCATTTTGGAAAATATTCATAAAGAAATTTGTTATTAAATCGTCAGCATTATGACCAAAGGCTAAGTGCGTAAGATTATACTCTTTACAAAGCTCAAAAAGGCGCTTTCTTCTGAGCATGGCACAATAAAAACAAGGCGACTTTGTCCTATTTTCATCAGAATGTGCCACAAGCCCATGATTTGTCACTTCTAAATGCCCTGCAATGCCCTCTTCTTTGAGCCATTGTGCAAGAGGGGCATGATTGTTTGCATCAAATCCCGCATTGATGTGCAAGGCCATGAATGAGAAATTAAATGGAACAATAGCCTGCCTGTATTTGAGAATTTTGAGCAAAGAGAAAGAGTCTACTCCGCCAGATACGGCGACTCCAACCTTTGCTCCCTCTTGCAACATAGCAGTTTGATGCATGGCCTTACCAGCCACTTTTATGCACTTTTTTTCTATATATTTCATATTGTTATATTAAATTACCTTTCTAAATTAAGAACTTTTGCTTTTGGGTGAAGCCTAATATCTATAAAGATAGACCTCTGCAATAGAGCTAATTTTAGTTTATTCAAGAAATCTTAGCTATATACAAGCAAAAAGCAAAAGAATTAATTGAGAAGCATAGCCTAGGCTGTGTTTATAAATTAAAAGCTTTTGCTTTTTGGCAAGGAACAAAGTTTTTCTCTTGAGTAAGTTTATACAAACATAAATGACCGAAAGAGAAAAACTTTTGACGATGCCTCATGTCTATAAAAATAGACCTCTGCAATAGAGCTAATTTTAGTTTATTCAAGAAATCTTAGCTATATACAACCAAAAAGCAAAAGAATTAATTTAGAAACACAGCCTAGTTATTTCTTATAAAATCAAAAAGCAAACGTGTACCGTAGCCTGTTGCACCCTTAGGATAGAAGCCACGTTCAGCATTCGCAAAATTAGGGCCAGCCATATCAATATGCGCCCATTTTTGATCTTTTTCAATAAATTGTTGTATAAAAACAGCAGCAGAAATTGCCCCGCCCTCACGAGCACCTGCATTATCTATATCTGCAATATGACTATCTATTTTTCTGAGCATATGCTCCCAAAGTGGCATACGCCACACAAGTTCGCCGCTACGGTCAGAAGCTTCTGTCAATTTTTGTGCAAGAGTGTCATCATTCACAAAAATCCCTGCGGCTTCGTCACCAAGCGCAACAAGACATGCGCCTGTAAGTGTTGCTATATCAATAAGATATTCAGCTTTATAATTTTTTTGCGCATAAGTGAGCGTATCAATAAGAACGAGTCGCCCTTCAGCGTCAGTATTTGTGATTTCTACAGTTTTCCCATTGTAGGTTTTGATAACGTCGCCAGGTCTTACAGCATTGCCATCTGGCATATTTTCAGCGCAACCAAGCAAAGCAATAATAGGACGGTTTGGAACATAGGAAGACTTTGCTTCTCCAAGAGCTTCAAACAAGCCCAATAAAGCCGCCGCACCGCACATGTCAGTTTTCATTTCGTCCATGCCTTTTGATGGCTTTAAGCTTATGCCGCCCGAATCAAAAGTAAGCCCTTTACCAACAAAAACAAATGGTTTTGCATCTTTTGGACATTTTTTTGGTGTATATTCTAAAACAATAAGACGTGGATCATTGCTTGAACCTTGCGCAACAGCAAGAAATGTGTTTAATCCTAATGTTTCAAGCTCTTTTTTATCAAGAACCTTGAGCTTAAAATCGTGTTTCTTTGCTACTTTTTCAGCTTCTTTTGCAAATTGCACTGGATTAAGTACATTTGCAGGTTCATTGCCTAAATCACGTGAAAGACACATACCTTTAGCATTTGCTTGCCCTAAAATCGCTGACGTATGCACTTCGTCAGGAATATTTTTCGCATCTATAAGAAGTGATAAAACAGAAGCCACTTTGTCTTCGCTTTTCTTTTCGCTTTTGTCTTTACTTTTATATTTTGTAAAGCTGTAAGTAGCAAGGTTTGCGCAAGTGCATACTTCTTCAACAAGATATTCATAGCTAAATTTTTTCTTGCCCAAAACTTGGCGTATTTCTTCAAGTGAAGAAATGTCTATACCAATATTTTCGAGTTTTAAATTTTTACAAGCTTTTGTGGCACTTACAATAGCATTTCTCAAAGTTGCTATAGATAAATCTTCTTTTTTGCCTAATCCTATAACATAGGCTCTTGATATTTCATTATCTTTATGTCCGTAAATTAATAATAATTCTTTGGCTTTTGCACTAAAGTCTCTCCACGCTGGGGCGATAGTTAACCATGAGGACACTTGAAATAAGTATTTATGTCTTTTTTCAATTTCTTCGATGGTTTCATTTTCAAATGCAAATAAAAGTGCTATATCACTTTTCCAATGATTTTGTGGTTGAAAGCGAATTTCCATAATTCTTCCTTAATATAAATTCAAAAAATTTCAAAAATTTGTAATAGACTTTGTAGCATGGAAGAAAAAATACGTCAAACATGCTTATATCGAGTTGGATAAAAGAAGTTTTTTCGTTTGACGACATTGGAAAAACAATATAGTATGATGCAAGATATTTAAGCTAAAATTGCGCATAATAGTATGCCCGACACACTTGTATCGCATCAAATGAGGTTATGTATGGCAGAACAAGCTCTTTCTTCTTCGGAAAATGAAGATCTCTATGATCTTATAGAAGTGATAGATCCTAGCGAAATCTATGAATTAACTACAGATTTAAAAGTTGACGGCTCTGGAAGTGATGCCGATCTTTTAAATGGGCTTTCTGACGACCTTTCAACTTTTTCTAATGGAAACAATGCCAACACTAATCAAAATAATGATGCAAAAGATGAAGAGAATGCCGAAGTAAATCAAGAAGAAGCGAATAAGCTAGATTCGTTAATCGATAGTTTAGACGAAGAACTAAGCCAAAAAAATACTGACGAACTTGATTTAGCTGATACTGAAAATAACTCTCAAGACAATAATGACGACTTGCCAGATTTCGAAGATGATTTTGCAAGTAAATCTAGCATATTAGACGATTTAGGCGGACTTGACGATTTAGACGACATAAACGGCCTTGATGATTTAGCAGATGCGCTTGGTGTAAACGATGATAATGAAGATAGTAATGATTCTGCAAACATAGAAGCAGTAGAGGAAGATCCATCACTCGACGAGCTTACAGCGGCTATAGCAAAAAAGCGTCAAGAATTCAATTCGGCTTTAGAAGATGACAATTTGGCGTCAAAAGAAGAAGATTCACAACCTATTAATATTATTCCTGACTTTGACAGTCCAGAAGTTGATAAAGACGAAGACTTAGACGATTTGCTCTCTTCATTGGATAATGCTGCTTTTTCAAATGCTCAAGATGCAGTAAATGAAAATTATGCAGAAAATAACTCTGACAGTTTAGCCATTGAGAAAGAAGAAGATCTTCTCGCTGAATTAGCGGAATTAAACGAAGTTCAAGAAGAAAATCAAGCTGCGGGCGATGATAGTACTGATGAAATTCTAGAAAATCTTGCGAATAATCCTGAAATTGATATTATTACCTATGATGAAAATCTTGAGCATGATGTTGATATTTCTGAAGAATTGACCCTTGATGAGCTTGAACGCCTTTCAATAGATCATACGCCACAATTGGAAAAAGTATCTGCGGAAGAATTGCTCACTGAACTTGATACTCTTTTTGAAAGCGAAGTAGACTTATCTACTTTAAAGCAAGAAGAAAAGCCAGAAGTCAACGAAGAAGGATTTTCACAAGAAAGTCTTGATCTTATTGAAAATATTACAAATATAGACGATGTTGCTAATGATACGATTGATAAGGTTGACACGATTGATACTTTAGACGATTTAGACAATTTAGATCAATTGAGCAATGAACTTGATGAACTTGATGAATTTGATGAATTTGATAAACTCAAGAAAATTGCTAAAGACAACAATGAAATAGACGAAAGCCAAGAAGCAACACAGCCAATAAGTCTTGGTACTCCTGTCCCTGTGTTCTCCCCAAAAGATACTGATATTTTTGATGAAATGCTTGAAATTAAAGAAAATATTGAATCGAATTTCAATGCAGATATTGACACAAACCCTAACAGTGAATCAAATCAAGAACTTGATAAAGATTTAGAGCAAAACCTTGATAAAGATTTAGAGCAAAGCCTTGATGATGAACTAGAGCAGATGTTTGGCGAAAGCAAAGAAAATCTTGAAAATAATACACTTGACGAGCTTGACGATTTATTTGCTCAAGAAAATGAGGGTGAAGCTCCTATTGACGCAAACATAGAGCCAGCTAATAAAGATTTAGACAGTAATTTTGATGAACTTTTTACTTCTGAAGCAGATAATATAGACGCTCAAGAACAAGACAACACTGAACTTGATGTTGATGATGATTTTGACGCCATGCTTGACGCAGAACTTGGTGATAGTCCAAAAGCGCCTACTGTCATTCATAGCAATGGCTTTGAGCTTGGACAAGGGGCTCTTGACTTTGACGCTATAGACCCAAGCACGCTTGACCCAGAAGCTTTAGACGAAGAATTTTTTGAATTGCAAAATGAGTTTGATAGTCCTTCATGCGACTGTGAAGACGCTGATAATTCAACAGATTACGAGCCATTAGAGCAAAGTGACACTTTTGCAATCAAGCAAGATTTTGAAGAAAGTGCAGAAGCGCTTCCTTTCTTAGAAGATGTGCAACCAAGCCACAATATGTATAATCCTTATGCGCACATCGAAAGTTCTAACACACAAGCGCAGTTCAATCTTCTTTTCTCTGAATTTCGCTTGCTTAGTGCAGAATTAAACGATTTAAAGCGCAAAAATCGACAAGAAGAACAAAGTTCTACTATCGACATTCAGGCTTATACAAGCATTTTGAGTGCAGAGCCAAGCTATGAAGAAATTGAAGAAAATTTAACAAAATTACGCACGCAACTAGATCAGCTTGATACAAATCTTGTTGATATTCGTGGCGATTTTCAAATGCTCTCGCCTGAAATGGTTTCGGGGGCAGAAGCAGAAGAAAGATCTATTGTAGAAACTTTTATCCATGATATGACAATGCAATTTGAAAATAATGCCCTCAAAATAGCTGAATTTGAAAACAAACTTTCCGAACTTGAAAACGCAAATGCGCAAATGGATACGCTTATGACACAGGTTAGAACCAAAGTAGAAAAAAATACAACAAAAATTGAACTCCTTGCCTCAAGGCTTGATAATATTGAACTTTCTCTCGCTAACCTTGATTCTACAATTGCGGCGGCGGCGGCAAGAATTATTCGTGAAGAAATTGCAGCCCTCATTGAAGAAGATATGCAGTATGACTCAGACAGGCAAACAGAAATACATTCTAATGATAATTTCTCGCTTGAAGAAGATTTCAGCCATAGTTCAGTGCAAAATGTTGAAAGTGACGTGAATAGTACTTCAAATGCAGAACTAAGCCAAGCGCTAGATGCCGATTTTGACGCCCTTATAGACAATGATATAGACAGTAATTTCGATGAAGAAATGGCTCAAAGTCTTGGTGCAAATGCGGCTTCTATTGCCGATAGCATTGCAAATACGAGCTTTGAAAATATTTCAGCTGATTCAGATTTGAATATTGATATGGGCACAGATGTGGATCTTACACAATTCAACCAAGAACACAGCGCAACTATTGAAAATAATGACGATATTAATGAATTTGACGAAATGAGCAACATAAGCAACATGAGCGAAACGAGCGACATGGGCACATTCGACGAGATTGAAAATTCTAATGAATTTAGCATATTAGAAGACAACAGTCAAAATCCTCTTGATGAAGATTTATTTGCTACTGAATTAGAGAACAACAATAAAAACAGTGCTAATTTTGATGTAGATATGGATAATAATGCTGGCAGTAGCGAAGAAATTGCCTTTGATATGGACGCACTATTTGAAAATAATTCAGAAAAAGAAATGGATTCCCTAGGCGAAGCAGAAGCAGGCGAAGCAGAAACAATGGACTTCGACCATGAAGATGCTGAAATTGCTAATGCTATGCTGGCTCAAGGTGAAATTTTAGAGCTTGAAAATGACAATGCCTCTTCTGCTGATTTTGATCTTGACGCCCTATTTGATCAAGCACCTACGGCAAGTGCAGCCAATTCCGATGCTGAAACAAGTACAGTACCACCTTTAAGTGGGAAAGACACTATTTTACAAGGCGTCCTTTACAACCTCAAAGATATTAAAAAATAGTTTCCAAAAATTTCTATGCGATAGGCTATCGTAAAACAAAGGATTTGTCATGTATTTTCCTATAGCGGGCATTGAAATTGCTTGGTATATTCCCCCATTGTTTTCTCTATCGCTTTCTTTTTTTACAAGTATGGCTGGGCTTAGTGGCGCATTTTTGATTATGCCTTTTCAAATTGAATTTCTTGGCTACACTTCTCCTTCTGTAAGTGCTACAAATCAATTTTACAATCTCATAGCTATTCCTAGTAGTCTTTATAGATATTACAAAGAAAAACGCTTGCTTATGCCGCTTGCTCTTGCTATTTTATGCGGCTTAATTCCAGGTTCAATCACGGGTACTTTTATTCGTTCATTCCTATTGACCGATCAAAAAGATTTTAGGCTTTTTTCTTTTTTTATCTTTCTCTATCTCACTTTTAGCATGATAAAAGACTATCTTAGAAAGGACACTAAAAAGACAAAACCCAAAGATCCTTATTCATTACAAATAATTGAAAGTAATAAATTAAGCTGTACTTTTTCCTTCGATGGCAATACCTACACTTACAACGCAAGGGCAATGGTGTTTATAACTGCTATCATAGCGACAATTGGTACAACTTATGGCATTGGCGGCGGCGCTTTTCTTGCCCCTGTAGTGCTTTCTTATTTCAGGCTTCCTGTCTATATTACAGCAGCACCACTGCTTATTTTGACATTAGCCTCATCTACTATAAGCGTGACTTGCTCTGTTATTTTTGCACAATTTTTTCCAGAAAATGGGCTTATGCCTGACTTTTTACTAGGCACTCTTTTTGGTATAGGCGGCCTCATAGGCATGTCTTTAGGCGCAATTTTCCAAAAATACGTGCCAGAAAGTAGCTTGAAATTTTTGCTTATTATTGTATTATTCATTACGACATATATATGGATTGAGCCATTGCTTAATTTCTAATTTCATTTTTTGCTTATAAAGGAGCGAAATAATAAATGATTCCCCCTCGTCTTATAGCTGTGCATGACATATCAGGATTTGGACGCACTTCACTTACTATCGTCCTCCCCTTACTTTCTTCAATGGGCATACAAGTTTGCCCTTTGCCTACTGCGGTTTTATCGACACATACTACTGAATTTACAGACTTTACTTTTTGTGACCTTACCGAAGAATTGCCTAAAATTTTAGACCATTGGAAGGCTTTAGGATTAAAATTTGAAGGTTTATATTCTGGTTTTTTAGCTAATCACACACAAGTTGCGATTGTTGAAAGAGCTATAGAAGAATTTTTAGTGCCGCAAGGAATTGCTGTAATTGACCCTGTTATGGGCGATAATGGAAAATTAGATCCTACTATAACTCAAGACATTGTTGAGGCCATGCGCCACTTGATTACCAAGGCTGATTATATCACACCAAATTATTCAGAAGTTTGCTTTTTGCTTGATGAAGAGCCGATTTTTAGAGAATTAGACGAAGTGAAAATTCTTGCAAAAAGACTAGCTGAAAAAGGCCCAAAAGTAGTTGTAATTACTTCTGTTCCAACAAAAGACAATTCTCTTGTGCATGTTTTGGCTTATGAAAAAGAAAAAGATATGTTTTATCAAATAGAAAGACCATATATTCCTGCTTTCTATCCTGGCACAGGCGACACCTTTGCTTCTGCTTTCACAGGCGCAATTTTGAAAAAACAAAGCTTACAAGAAGCCCTTGAATCAGCAGTAAGTTTTGTCACTCAAGCCATTCAAATTACTTATGAAGCTAAAACAGTTTCACGAGAAGGCGTCTTGTTTGAAAATCTACTTGCCCAAAAATAAGAAGAACTCATTTTAAAAACACTACCCTAAATAATAATTTAAATTTAATTTTGCCCTATTCTTCTTGAGAAAATTTCACTTTCTTGCTATGCTCTTCAAACACTTTTAAAAATGTAGTTATATCTCATGGAAATACTTATCACTTTATTTAATGCACTCCCCTATATTTTAGAGGGCACAGGCATCACCCTCATATTAGTTGTCGCTTCTCTAGGGCTTGGCTTTATTGTTGGCGTGCCGCTCGCTCTTGGCCAAGTGTATGGAAACCGAGTCATATCCAGCATTATAGGCATTTATGTTTGGTTTTTCCGTGGCGTGCCAATATTATTACTCCTCTTCCTATTCTATTTTGGCATTTTCGGCTTTTTAGGTATAGAAATAGGTACTTTAGGCGCTTCATGCACCGTATTAGGCATGACTTCCGCCGCCTATCAATCACAAATTTTTAGAGGCTCTATTAAGTCCCTATCTATAGGACAAACCAAGGCAGCAAAAGCGCTTGGAATGACAAATCGTCAAACAGTTCGCAATGTTGTGCTCCCACAAGCTCTTAGGCTTTCTGTGCCTGCATGGTCGAATGAATTTTCCATCTTACTCAAAGATTCTGCCCTCTGTTTTGTACTTGGCACTCCAGAAATCATGGCCAGAACCCACTTTGTAGCCACAAGAACCTATGAGCATCTTGCGCTCTATATTTTAGCGGCTTGCATTTATTTAGTCATAACCGTAGTCGGTATCTACCTCCTACGCCTTTTAGAGCGTAAAGTGCATATAGTAGGCACTTTGCAAGCTCAATAATTTCCTATAGTTGAGAAAAAACATGCAATTATTAAAGTTAACAAATATATCTAAAAAGCTTGGCAATCGTCAGATTTTAAAGAATTTAGATCTTGAAATGAATAGCGGTGATATTAAAATCCTTATTGGCCCTTCTGGTGGCGGTAAAAGTACTTTTTTACAATGTATGAATTTACTTATTGAACCAGATGAAGGCGAACTTTTCTTTAAAGGCGAAAAAGTACATTTTAATAATACTACTGAAACCTGCGCTCTTAGACAAAAAGTGGGTATGATTTTCCAAGACTTCAATCTTTTCGACCACATAACAGCAATTGACAATATTACTCTTGCGCTTAGAAAAGTAAAAAATCTTTCAAAAGAAGACGCAAACAAAAGAGCTAGAAAAGAATTAGAAAGAGTAGGTCTTGCAAATAGAGCTGGTCTATACCCAGCACAGCTATCGGGCGGACAAAAACAAAGAGTCGCTATCGCAAGAGCTCTTGCTATGGACCCTGAACTACTCTTGCTCGACGAACCAACTTCAGCCCTAGACCCTGAACTCGTAGGCGAAGTGCTTGCCGTTATTAGAGATTTAGCAAAACAAGGCATGCCCATGATTATGGCAACGCATCAAATGGATTTTGCTAGAAATCTCGCTACTGAAATTCTCTTTATGGAGCAAGGCTCAATTATTGAGCAAGCCACACCAGCAGTATTACTCAATGATAGCACAAGCAGAACACATGCCTTTTGTTCTCTTGTTCACTAATATATAAACAATCCAAGGATTTATCATGTTTCCAAGATGGGGATTAAGAAGACAGGTTGAAACGTCTTTAAAATGCGCAAAGTGTCAAGACACTATGATAATTGGTAGAACTTGACATGACGTGAGTTTATGGTGCAAGTCTTGCAACCACAAATTAACGCTCGAAGAGGCTTTACCCTCTATGGACGAGGCTATGGAAGTTTTTCTTGAAAATGTTTATTGTGACAGAATGTAGTGATTTTTCTTACACTTTTTACCTAATAATTTAAATTATTAAAGTATTTAACATTAAGGGCAAATTTAAGCTTGACCTTAGAATAAAGTAAGGGTATACAAAAAAGTCCAAAACGAATGGCGAAAATGAAGCCTAAAGTTTCTTGCTTCTTGCAAGAAGAGTGTGACAAATCTTTAATGAATTTCAGTAAAGATAAATTCAAAAACTCTTCTCAGGCTTGAAAATAAAAACTCAGCTCATTCTTGTAACTATCTGTTATTGAAATAAACAACATTCGTCAAAGTTTAAAAAGGAGTTTCTATGAAACGTACATACCAACCTAGCAAAATTAGAAGAAAAAGAAC